>CAJWOD010000017.1 GCA_913044145.1 uncultured Nitrospina sp.
TGGCGCTGTTAATCACAGAAGATTGTGTTAACTGTGGTGTTTGTGAACCTGAATGCCCTAACGAAGCAATTTCAGAGGGCGATGATATATTCGTTATCGAATGGGAAAGCTGTACTGAATGCGTGGGTTGGTATGAGGAAGCACAATGTGTAGAGGTCTGTCCTGTAGATTGCATACCAAAAGATCCTGATCATGTTGAAACTAAAGAAGAGCTTTTGGAAAAAAAGGAAAAACTCGTCAACGGCGGCTAATGGGTAGTACGACAGGTTCCGTCTTTTTAAACAAGAATACATAATAGCTGTCTTTGATTGATAATTATCGATGGTTCAACTAATGTTTTAAATGGAATCTATGAAAGAAGAAGTAGAAGAAGTGCTTGAAACCCTGCGGCCCATGCTAATGCAGGATGGAGGCAATGTAGAATTAGTGGACATAGAAGATGGAGTGGTTAAAGTGCGCTTGGTTGGTGCTTGTAGTTCCTGCTCCAGCTCCACGATGACTCTAAAAATGGGAATCGAGAAAGCGCTTAAAAAAGCCATTCCCATGGTACGCTGCCTAGAAAGTGTCGAGTAGATCTGCTTAAAACTTAAACACCGTTTTATCCATTACCCCCTTTGTTTGCGTATACAAACCATTAGTGAATAAACCATTCCATAAAAATTATTTCTTACTCCTTGTTGCTATTCTGGCCTTGTTTTTTGTTTTAAACGGCCCTACTTTTGCGCAAATAGAAGAAGGGGTTGATGCTCCCAATTTCACTCTTAAAAACCTCGAGGGAAAAGAAGTCAGCTTAAACGAATTTCGTGGAAAATATGTTTTATTAAATTTCTGGGCTACCTGGTGTGGACCCTGCAAAATAGAAATGCCTTCTTTGGAAACTTTATATCAAAGATTCAAAAATAAAAACTTTGAAATGCTGGCTATCTCGAACGACATGTACGGTGCAACAGTTGTAAAAGCCTTTGTAAAAGCCAACAAAATTAATTTCCCGGTACTACTCGATCAACAATTAAAGGCCAGCAATAAGTTTGGCGTCGTCAGCCTTCCCTCTACATTTATGATCGATCCAAAGGGTAAAATTATCGGAGCCATTTTAGGCGCAGAAAACTGGGCCACGCCCAACAATATTCTTTATTTTGAAAACCTTCTTAAGTAAAGGATAAGGCTTTGCTTCTTCGATCAAAATTTTTTTTATTGGTGCTTGCAGCTTTATTGCTACCCTTATCGGTTTGGGCTGAGACCACCACTGAAAATTCTTTGGAAGGAGAGATGATTTATATCCCCTCCGGACATTTCTTTTTTGGCACCAACAAAAAAGATGAAATTGCCGAAGCCCTTTCCCTAGGAATACCCAAACCGTGGTATGCAGACGAGACCCCACGGCAAAAGATTTTCCTTAAAGGGTTTTATATCGATAAGTTTGAAGTTACAAACGAACGTTATAAAAAGTTTGTTGACGATTTAGGGGCAGCCCCTCCCGAAAACTGGAAAAATAATAATTTCCCGGAAGGAAAAAATAAAGAGCCCGTAATATGGGTGACCTGGTTTGATGCCGCTAACTTTTGCCAGTGGGCAAAGAAAGTGCTACCCACTGAAAAGCAATGGGAACGAGCTGCAAAAGGAACAGAAGGTAATGAATACCCATGGGGAAACGAGTATCAATCCGATATCGCGAACCTTTCCAAGGGCGCTGGTAGTAAGAACAAACCCGTAACAGTAGGCAGCTTTCCAAAATCAACAAGTAAGGAGGGAGTACACGATCTGGTGGGGAACGTTTGGGAGTGGGTAGAGGACGATTACAGGCCTTATAAAGGCAGCACTTATAAAAATAACTATTACAATTCTGGATATAAAATATTACGCGGACACTCTGCAAGTGATATCGGTCATTTTCCGGGTACCATGTATACAAATGCCATTAAAATGTTTGCCCGCAGTGGCTATAGACAGTTCGCAAATCCAGATGAGCCTGGACCAGACGTGGGGTTTCGCTGCGTAAGCGAAAACAAACCTTCTCAAATCAAAACGGGATTATCTTTATCAAGCTCACCTAATACAACAGGGTCAACTAACAAAACTAACTCTATAGAAAAAGCTTTGCTTCAGAATACGATATCTGAAGCTAAGGCCATATTTAATCCATTCACTCCAAAATCTAACCTTCCTGAATCAGGAATCCTTGTCTTAACGTTTCTGGCGTTTATCGCCGGGGTATTCAGTTTTTTATCTCCCTGCACCTTACCCATCCTTCCCGCTTATTTTGCCGTGACAGCACAAACCGACCGAGCGCGCATGGGCATGATGTCCCTCGCTTTCTTTATTGGGCTTGCCAGTCTCTTCGTTGCCATGGGAGCTTCTGCCAGCGCACTGGGCCAATTATTGCGCAACTATATGTTTCAGATTTCGCAAATCGGTGGTGGAATAGTTGTAATCTTTGGTGTCATGACCCTGTTTGGAAAAGGATTTTCAGGAGCTAGTTTTCAGGGAAAACCTGCATCCACTTTTATCGGGTTCTTCCTGTTCGGCGCGACCTTCGCTCTGGGCTGGACACCATGCGTCGGCCCCATCCTTTCGAGCATCCTCATGCTGGCGGCATCTGAAAAAACCGTAATTCAAGGAATGAACCTTTTGTTCTTTTATGCGGTTGGGCTCGGCCTACCTTTAATTCTTGTAGCGACCTTGTGCGGCAACCTACCCAAAGACGGAATGTTTTGGACTTTGCTACGAGGAAAAGGCTGGAATATTCCTATTGGTAGAAAAACTGTTTTCCTCCACACCACCAATCTGTTCAGTGGAATTTTATTGATCCTATTAGGAGTCGTTCTTGCCACCGGCTACATGACCTATGTCAACAGCCTCATTCCCATAGAAATTCAACTCTGGTTCAGCAAATTTGAAGAAGGTGTCCTGCAGTGGTTCACCTCCTAACATTAAGAGACTATGCAACAACTCACTTTTTCGTCTAACTAAAAATAAGTATCTAGATTGTAAAAGAGGGTAAAGTTTTGTTAAACTATGGGTAGCTATTAACATATTTTTAGACTTATGAAATTTATTACCAATATATTAGTACTTTCTCTTTTGGTTCTACCTGCTTGTTCTGGGGTAAGTTCGGTTACTAAAAAACGATACCAAAATACTGAAAACACTATTGTACTTAAAGATTTAACCTCCAGTGATTTTGATCTTCAAGATGCTGGCTCGCAATTGCAGGGTGCTATTGAAGATGCCATGGCAGACACGAGTTATACCCTCGCGGGCGAAAGTGCACGCTATATCCTGAAATATAAAGTTCTCGAATTCGATGGGGGCAGTCGTTTAGCTCGCATCGCAACGATGGGGTTTTCTGACTCAGCCAAAGCCAAATTAAGAGTCAAGGCCGCACTTTTTGATGGCCGAGATATGGTTGGAGCCTGGGAAGTCGATTCATTTGTAAAAGGTGGTCTCACGGGCGGCACTGAAGAAAAATTATTTGAACGCGCAGCTAATGAAATTACAAGTCATCTTAAAGGCGACTTCTAAAATACTTCCCATATTCTTTTACTCTTTCCTCAGTTAGCATCTTTCGCGCAACGAAACCCAAGAAAATTAAGTTTGGAGTCTGGTTCCATCCAATTCCTATAATAGGTTGGTGAAAATTTTATCGTAATATGCGTCTGTAATAATCCACCTCGTATTACCTTAAATAACTTCTGTTCATCTTCAGGCTGCTCTGGATAAGTATACCCTTCACCAATCCATTCCCATACATTATGACCCATCCCATAAACTCCGTAAGGACTGATCCATTCCTTTCTTTTATCCACGGGCTCTGCCATAAAACCTGAAAAACCATTATTAGGATGCTTAACGAAGTTCAACCATGGCCATTTCCTACCATCGGTACCGCGTGCAGCTTTTTCCCATTCGATTTCCGTTGGTAACCGCTTGCCTTGTGCCTTGCAAAATTCTAATGACTGCGAATAAGAAACATGCGTGACAGGGTACAACGCCGACTTGGGAGAAAAAGTATATTTCGGTTGAAATTTCTTGTATTGTTCGCGGCTTACTTCATAACGATCAATGAAATAAGCATCCGATGCTACCCTTTGACCCATACGGGTTCGTGGTTCTTCTTTATGCCCCATTATAAAATCCCCGGCAGGGATATAAACCATCTCTCCCGGAACCTGTAACCCGGCAGGAACATCTACTTCTATCTGTACTACTTCGTAAGAATCGCAAGCGGAAAATAAAAGAATAAAGGCAAAGGAGAGAAAACGCAGAAAAACGAATGTAATACGTTCGAATATATTTATTAGCTTTTGAAGCATCGACTTCATGAAACCCGTGTCACACGGGTGGGCGTTTGTCGAAGAAATGGAAAACCTCACCACCGTTGATCGGTAGAGGCTTTTTATTAAAATCGAGAGGATGGTCAATACCCGGTTGAATTGTTCCGTCTACAGAGTAGGGACCGCTGTTAGACCAATAGTTTCTTTTACGTGTATCCAGAAACTTGATACTCGTGATGTACTTGATATTCTTGTATCCGTATTTATATGGCGCAATCAATCGCAACGGGTAACCATGATCCTTGCTCAAAGACTTTCCGTTCATACGCAAAACAAATAACACACGTGGACGCAGTAACTCTTCTACCGCAAAACTCTCGTAATAGGAATCAGCCGACTGAATATAAACAAATTTCGCTGCAGGATCGGGTTGCACCTTTTCGACAAGTTCCGAAAATTTGAAACCCTCCCATTTCGCTTTTGCCGACCAGCATTCAACGCACTTGAGACGAGAAACCTGGGATACCATTTTGAATCCGAACAAATCTTCGTAACCGAGTCCGATAGGATTCTTCACCATTCCGCCAACGGCAAGCCCCCAATTTCCCATATCCACTCCCAAAAAAGGATTTGCGCTGCGAATATGAAAACCAGGGACATCACGATTTTGAATGTACTGTTTGGGAACATTTTTATCATTACGAAAATCATCTTTAGCAGAGACCCGACCGGGAAGAAGTGCGGAAAGACCCGCAAAGGAAATGAGCTTTAAAATATCACGTCGCAAAAATCCTTTTTTATATTTAACTTCATCTGGATTTTTGTTTTGGCTGGCCATGACTTTATTTCAATTCCAGAACATCTTGCATATCGTAAATACCTTTGGATTGATTAAGAATCCATTCTGCTGCCCGGATAGAGCCACGAGCGAAGGTTTGCCTGCTTTGTGCGCGGTGAAAAATTTCAAAGTTCTCACCCATACCGCCAAACAAAACACGATGTTCCCCAATTATATCCCCAGCACGCACAGTGTGGATACCAATTTCCTTTGCCGTACGCTCCGTGATGCCCTGCCTTCCATAAACCCCGACCTCATCGAGATCGCGGTCTAGCGAATCGGCAACGATTTCAGAAATACGTACCGCAGTACCGCTGGGAGCATCTTTTTTAAACTTGTGGTGGGCCTCAACAATTTCTACATCATAATCATCTCCTAGAGCACGCGCCGCATCGGCGACCAGCTTGAACAAAACATTCACTCCGATACTCATATTGGGCGCAACCACTAATGGGATTTTTTGTGCAAGCCCTGCAATTTCTTTTTTCTGTTCTGCCGAAAACCCCGTTGTGCCGACCACAACTGGTTTTCCGATTTTTGCAGCAGCCTTAAGGGTAAACATGCTGGACGCCGGGGTAGTAAAATCGATAGCGACATCACACGATTGGAAAGCAATCGCCGGGTCATCCACAATTAAAACCCCTTTATTATCACTGCCTATTATTTTTCCAACATCCTGACTTATTAAGTCGCTACCCGCGCACTCGGTTCCGCCACCCAGCTCCACACCATCGGTGTCTTCAATACACTCGGCAATCGTCGTGCCCATGCGTCCTGCAATTCCTATAACCAAAATTTTTGCCAAAAGACATGCTCCTATTAATAATTAAATTAGGTTCCGTTTTGATTGTCTGCGCTATGCCAGGGAATATTCTTCAAGAACAGATTGTAATGCTGCCAGATTGTTTTCAGATGGCGCACAAAGAGGCGCACGAAACTCATTATCGATGCGGCCCATAATAGCAAGTGCCGTTTTGACAGGGATCGGGTTTGTCTCGATAAACATAATGTCATTGAGTTTCATCAATTCATAATGTGCCGACCGGGCCGTCTCCATATCCCCTGCAAGTGCTGCGCTGCATAACCGGGCGAACTTATCGGGGACAAGATTTGCAGTGACCGAGATCACTCCCTTGCCACCTAAAGCTAATATCGGCCAGGTGAGTGCATCTTCCCCTGAAATAACCTCAAAAGCAGGTCCGCAGGATTTAATAATTTCGCTAACCTGGACTAAATTTCCCGAAGCTTCTTTAATGCCAACAATATTTTCAATTTGTGAAAGGCGCGCAACTGTTGCCGGTAACATATTGATCGACGTACGGCTCGGTACGTTATAAAGAACAATCGGAAGTTTTGTCTCTTTTGCGACTGCTGAGAAATGCTGGTACAAGCCTTCCTGTGTTGGTTTATTGTAATAGGGCGTTATCAGCAAGGCGCCATCGGCACCCAACTGTTGTGCCGTCACGGTCAATTCGATAGCTTCATGCGTAGAGTTCGAACCGGTTCCGGCCAACACAGGTATCCTGCCCCCACAGGTTTCCACCGCTAAACGAATGACCTCCTCGTGTTCCTGATGGTCCAGCGTTGCTGATTCTCCTGTAGTACCACAAGGAACAATACCATTAGTACCATTTTTAATATGGAACTCGATTAATCCTTTAAGAGCTTTCGCATCCACCTTACCGTTTTTAAACGGAGTGACTATTGCAACAAATGATCCCTCAAACATAATATTTTTTTAAACCGGAAGGATTGTTAATATTCGCCAAGCGTTCCTTCAAAACCAATACGGGTAAATCCTTCAAGATAAACATCTGATCCATTAGCAGGGTCAAAGTCTACTTTTAAAATCTCACCGCCCCGCGTTTCAACTTTAACGGGTGGTTTGACTAAATTTTTATAAGATGAAAGTAAAGCCGAAGCCACCGTCCCCGTGCCACAAGCCAGTGTTTCGTCTTCCACTCCTCGTTCGTAAGTGCGGATCTTCAAATCATGGTCACCAATCTTCTCCACAAAGTTAACATTGGTTCCCGATGGGGCAAATACATCATGAAAACGGATCCCATTGCCCACTTCCTTCACATTTACGTTTTCGACATTGTCAGAATAAATGATAGCATGTGGTACACCCGTGTTGAGGCTGTCGATTGTATATTGTGCTCCGTTTAGTTCAGCAACAATATCCTGCTTTAAGTTTTCGGGTGCGGTGAGTTTGACCCGCACAGAGGCCCCACTTACTTTTGCGGCAATTATTCCGGCGACTGTTTCTAGGGTTAACTCATCAGAAGTAATCCCTTTTTCCACCGCATAGCGTGCAACACAACGGCCGCCGTTTCCGCACATCTCGGCAGAGGAACCGTCTTCATTATAGAAATCCCATTTGATGTCGGCCTTGTCGGAATTTTCGACAAAAATTACGCCATCCGCACCGACAGACATTTTGCGATCGCAGACCCGTTTGACGAAATCAACCTTTTCCTGGTTATCCATCACCGGCACCCGATTATCTATAATGATAAAATCGTTGCCACTGCCACTCATTTTTGTGAATTGAATGGCCATATGCTTTTTATGCCTTTCGAAAAAAATTTTCAGATAATTGGGTTAATTATGATTTAGATGCAAAAGCCACTGGGTAGATTCCTACAAGGCTAAGCAATTCTATCACCCGCTACTTCTTGAGGCAATACCACCTCAATTCTGGAAAAAATGCAATGTCTAATATTTATAACCCGATCGGAGAATATCAAGTATTCTCTAAAACAATCTTCCCGATATGTTTATTGGTCGCAAATAGAGCGTGGGCTTCGTTCGCCTGATCAAAGCTAAATTTTTCTTCGTGAATAAGCGGCTCAATTAATCCCTCATCTATCCACTTTGCAATACTTTCGAGGATAAATTTATGATGAGTTCGGCCTTTCCCTGTTAGCATGGGTAGAAGCATAAAGACTAAATGCAAACTTAATCCTTTCATATGCATGGGTGTAAGGTCATGTGGGTTTGTCCCGACAATACCGATCACTTGACCGCTGGTCTTTGCGGCTTTTAAAGATTTATCGAGATTGTCTGCGCCAATAGTATCGAATACAACATCAAAGCCTTTACCTTCAGTGAGACGTTGAGTATAGTCTTTGACCGATTCATCACGGTAGAAAATAATTTCATCTGCTCCCAGCTCCTTGGCAATTTCGGCTTTTTCCTCAGAAGAAACCGTTGTTGCGACCCGAGCACCCTGCTGCTTGGCCAGTTGTATTGCAATGTGACCCACCCCACCCGTACCAGCATGAACAAGAATATGGTCTTCCTTTTTTATATGCGCGCGGTCGAATAGCCCTTCCCACGCGGTGATAGCTACAAGCGGTAATGCAGCTGCCTCCGAAAAACTCAGCGCTTTAGGCTTTAAAGCTATCAAATTACTATCTGCCAACATATATTCGGCCAACGCACCATCAATATTTCCGGCTTCTCCTTGTAATCCTCCCGCACAACCGTAAATCTCGTCACCCTTTTTAAATGCGGTGACTCCTTCTCCTACTTCTATTATGACCCCAGCCACATCCATATGAAGAATCCCAGGCAATGCAGGGTTAATCCTTACTTTTCCTTTGAGGATCTTATGGTCAACAGGATTAAGGCTTGAAGCTTTTACCCCAATCACAACATGTCCTTTTTTTACTTTTGGTTTATTAATTTCATCCTCAATAAACTTTGCATCTTTTCCGTATTCATGAACCCTGTAAGCTTTCATACCCCAATCCCCCTATTAAATAAACCCTTGCCTATGATACATATAGGGATCAAATACACAAGTTGATACAATATTTTTATGCTGCAATAAAAAAGAGACCAGGGGAGGGTTTAATAGCCTTGGATTATGGAAAAACTTGTAAATAGTTTTTGTATCCTATCAGCTTCGAAGCAGAGTTTAGGTTGACTCAATAATTTTTTCTTAGTATGGAATAATATGATCAAAGTAATAGGCGGGTTCTTTCTTTTTGGAGTGTTATTGGTGATGCTGTTCTTTAATACTCATGCGACCCTTCTGGGTTCGGGGTTCCTCGTAGGAGATGGGACCCATGTCTTGACCTATCACCAGCTAGTGAAAGAAAAAGAAACCCTAACTGTCAAGTTCCCCAACGAAGACAATATTGAAGCAGAGATAGTGTTTCTCGATCCGGCCAGCAACCTTGCGATTTTGAAGTTGAAAGATGCGCCCAAAGTAAAACGCCAAACTCTCGTGATAAACCAAAATGGATTGGGTCCTAAAAGCGAGTCTGTTTTCACATTGGGTTACCCTTGGACCAACACGCTGCAAGACCAGCATGTTTTAATAGAAGGTTCTGCGAATATCGGATCTATCTTGATCAAATTAAATATGGCTCTAGACCCTGTGCATAGTGGCAGCCCGTTGTTCAACACTCAGCAGGAAGTCGTAGGAATGGTATTATCGGAGGCCCATGCCAAAAGCGCATTTCCCGTTAAGGGTACGAATAACTTTGCAATCCCCGCATTGTTGTTAGAAAAAGCACTAGATGCAGCTAGAATTAATGCAACCCCTGCTCCGGATACGAATCTAACAAGGCAGGCGTTTATTTCAAAATCGAGAAATAATATTGTTCTGATTGAGGCAAGATAAATGCAACCCGCGGATGAAACTTACATCTTATATGGCGTTTTATTCGTTTTTGTGTTCCTGGGGCTTTTGTTTAATGTTGCCAAACGCCTCGGTTCCTCCAAAAATTTTCCACGATCTAAAGATAAAAAGAACAAGTGAGTCACAAACCACAGTTTAAATTTGATAACAGTTTTGCCCGTAGTCTTGAAAGCTATTTCCACTACTGCGATCCAGAACCTGCGGTCGCTCCTAAGTGGTTACAGTTTAACCATGAACTGGCCGAAGAACTCGGTCTCGATCCCGTCACCCTTGATTCGGATGCCGGTCTCGCAATTTTCTCCGGCAATGAAACAGCTGAGGGTTCAAAACCGCTAGCTCAGGCTTATGCCGGTCACCAGTTTGGCGGATTCTCACCCCAATTGGGGGATGGCCGCGCGCTTCTTCTTGGTGAAGTAATTGACACTCAACAACACCGCCGGGATATTCAATTGAAGGGGTCAGGCCGCACCCCTTTCTCTCGTGGTGGAGATGGTAAGGCTGCTGTTGGCCCAGTATTGCGCGAATACCTGATTGGAGAAGCGATGTATGCGCTTGGTATCCCGACGACACGAGCTCTAGCGGCCATAGCCACAGGTAAGGAAGTTTATCGGGAAAATATTCTTCCCGGTGCCATTCTTACCCGGGTTGCGGCGAGTCACATTCGCGTCGGGACTTTTCAGTATGGTGCAGCGCGCGGCAACGAAGATGAAGTCCGTAAACTCGCCGATTACGCGATTGCCAGGCACTATCCCGATACAGCCGAGGCGGAAAATCCGTACCTTGCTTTCTTCGCTGCTGTCGCCGATGCCCAGGCCGACTTGGTGGCCCAGTGGATGAGTATTGGATTTATCCACGGTGTGATGAACACAGACAATATGACGATCTCCGGAGAAACCATTGATTTCGGACCCTGTGCCTTTATGGAAAGCTATGATCCTGGCACCGTGTTTAGCTCGATCGACCACGGTGGACGCTATTCCTATGCGAACCAGCCCCAGATCCTGGTCTGGAATCTTGCTCGATTGGCGGAACCGCTGATCCCCTTGGTGGATCCCGACCAAAAACGGGCGGTTGAATTACTGACCGAGACCATTGAGTGTATTCAGCCCCTCTATGAATCGTACTGGCTGACTAGAATGCGGTCCAAAATTGGTTTATCAAAGGAAGATTCTCTCGACTCGCAACTTATCCAGGACCTGCTAAAAGTGATGGAAGGCACAGATTTCACCCTTGCCTTCCGGCGCCTCTCGCAGGTCTTGCGTGGGGAGAGAGAGATAGTAAGAAATCTGTTCAAAAAGCCAAATGACTTTGACGAATGGGAACCGCGTTGGCGAAAACGCCTGGAGCAGGAGGGAGTTGCAACAGAGGAGACGGCCCAGGCAATGGACAGGGTCAACCCAATCTATATCCCACGGAACCATAAAGTTGAGGAAGCCCTTGCAGCCGCAACCCACCAGGCAGATATGACGTTTTTCTCAAAACTGCTGACCATTGTGACCCGTCCCTTCGAAGAAGTTGAGGGAAACGAAGCCTATGCCGAACCCGCTCCGGCAACCAGCATCCCCTACCGAACCTTCTGCGGAACCTAACGAGTATTTTGGTGCTTTTCTTTACCCACCCGGGGCCCAGTAAATAGACATTCGTTGAAATACTTTAAATTATTTTGCTCCTGAGTTTTTTGATCACTCCCAAAAACTTAGCCTAATCGCTGTTCGCCCAAAATGTTCTAAAAATATATATTTTTAGAATATCACCTCTGAGCTTTAATCCTGAAACAACCAAATAACTCATTTTAATAGCTTTAAATGATGTTCGAATATTAATTAATTATAGTACATCTTGCACTTTAATGTTCTAATAATACTTAGTTTTAGAACACTTCTTATAAACGCTGACTCAGTCAGCACACTTTGGAGAAAAAACAATGGAAGAAAAAATGAGATTTGCAGCGGGAAACATTAGCAAGAAAAGAGAAAGGGTCGCTTTGTACGCGAAATCGGGCACAGATGGTCAGACCACAGAAAACCAGCTACATGAACTTCGAAAAATAGCGGATCAAAAAGGCTGGAAGATAGCCCGAGAATTCGTGGATCAGAGTACCAGCCTCTCCAAAGGTAGAGGTCAAGGACCTGCCTTCGATGAAATGTTCAATGGCGTAAAAAGAGGGGATTTTGATCTGATCATGGTCTGGAACGTGGACCGTTTAGGTCGATCGCTTCGACAACTCATAAGTTTCCTCGATGAACTCCACTCCAAAAATATTGACTTGTTCATCAACAAGCAGGGTGTGGATACCACCACACCCGCAGGAAAAATGCTGTTTCAAATGCTGGATGTTTTCGCAGGATTTGAAAGGAGCATGATCCAGGAAAGAGTCAAAAAAGGTTTGAAAGAGGCAAAAAACCGTGGCCAGCGGCTGGGTAGACCCCGAGTGCCTTTTGCAGTTGAAAGCAAAATCAGAGAACTCAGATCAACCGGTAAAGGCATAAGAAGAATTGCAACCGAACTGAGGGTTGGGGTGAGCACTGTGATGAGAGTGATAGATAAGCCTTTATAGCTCCCAGATAAAACTTACTCAAGCTGCACTTTGAAAACGTTTTTAACCAAACTTTATTGCTGTGATTGTAAACAGATTTAAACATTTAAATTTATTTGCCTACCTGATCTTTTTTATGCTGGGAGGGATTCCCTCTTTCCTATCGCATAACTCAGCTTACGGCGAGCAACTAGAAGATCAAGACGTTGACATCTCGTCTGGTTCAACAGTTTCTCATTCTGGTGGCCTTACAATCAAACAGCTTACTGGTGGTCCTTACACTATTAATAATAGAGGCACGATTGAAGCAACAAATGTCACTTCTAATAGTGACGCAATTAGATTGGAGGTTGGGTCATCTGTAACCAACTCAGGGTTAATTGATAGCAGTGGCAGTGCAAATTTAAGCAGTATTTATTTTACTAACAACCTGGAAAGTAACTCTCTAAACAATAGTGGGACTATTCAAACAGAAACAACTGGAAACTATGGACAAGGTGTACACATCGAAGATGCTAATTTAGCAGAAATTACCAATGCTTCTGGTGGCACCATTAAAGTTACTGACTCCGCATTAAATTCTGGTGCCATCAGAGTGGATACTGGCGCAGCAGTAAATACAATAACCAATGAGGGAACAATATCAGCTACTGGTTCGGTCCATACTCGCGGAATAATATCGATTAATAGTGCAACTATTAATGAAATCATAAATAAGGGAACCATTTCTGCCCAAGGGGGTAGTAATACGAATCGCGCTATTGTCTTTTGGAATAATAGCGGCACATCAGTCACTAACTCTGGAACAATTCAAGCTACAGGAACTTCCGGGCACGGTATTAGATTAGGTAGTAGTGGCAGTATTTCCTCTATAACAAACTCTGGGACAATTACGGGCAGTTTGCACGGTATCGCTAACAGTGGAAGCGTCACCAATATTGTCAATACAGGGACGATTACTGGAACTAGTGGGTATGGTATTTGGACGACGGGTTCGATTACCAATTTCACTAACTCTCAAAGCAACCTTACCTATAAAAATAATCTCCCTACCAATTACAGTGTTGTTATCAACAGTCTCACGGACTTTGGCAAAGTAACGTTTACCACCCCCTCTGGAACTCTTAATTTTGGAATAAGTTCTCTTTCAGACTTATGTGAAGTATGTGAGGAAACAACTTACAGCTCTGTACTTAGCGGATTAAGCAGTAGCGATATTGACAGTGGTACGTCCGGATCATTTACTTCGGGAGCAAGAACACATGATTGGACGCTGGAGAACAGCTCTGGCAATCTGTGGGATTTAGTAATCGCCTCGATTGCAGATGATACAAATACATCCGTTGAAAATTTAAAACCTAATGTCTTGTTCGGTATTAATAATCTGAACTCTGTGACAGATGCTAATACGAACTATGATTGTGATTTGTTTGGCGAAGACAACCTCTGTTTTTCTCTTGGAGGAAGACATGTCAGCAATCCAACCACGCCCGTATCGGTCAACGGTCTTGTCTTTGTAGGCGGCATTAAAGTATCAGAGAAGTTTAGGTGGGGTGGTTTCTTGCAAAGTAATGTAAGCCATAAGACACCATCTAACTTTTCATTGTCAGACAAGACTCCCCTCCTGGGAACTTTCCTTGTATGGAATGAAAAAGAAAATAAATTAGGCTATCAATTCAAACTAGGCAACGCGTTTCAACAGAAAAATGCTTCCATAACACGTCCGGTAGTTGGCACTTCAGTAGAAGGTTTAGGGAAAACGGTAATAGGAGCAGAAAGTTATCTAGCAGAATTACAGTATGCTCATCGGTTTAGCGATACAACGATTCTCAAACCTTACTTTGCTGCTCGCCACGCCTTAATTACACAAGACGCCTACACCGAAACAGGTAAGTGCGCTCTCACCTTTAATAAAATTAAAGATAAATCCAACACCATTCTATCAGGACTCAAATTTGAGAGTGCGCTGACTTCAAAATTTTCTTTGAACGGAAACTTTGGGGTTGAGCACGATGTAAATCACTCAATTAACAAAATAAAGCCAACCGGCATATCCGACTTAACCACAGTGAGCCTTGACAATAGTTTTAAGAGAACTCGAGCGGTTGTATCAGCAGGTTTTGATTAT
>CAJWOD010000018.1 GCA_913044145.1 uncultured Nitrospina sp.
TCTTTCCGCACTATTTCCCAGAAAATAACAGAGAATGATATCATCCACTTGGGTTGCAGAAAACAATTCTTGTTCAGTTGAAGCATTTGCTAGGTTTTTCAAGGAATCCAAAAGTCCTGCATCATTAGTCATGCAAACCATACTCCCAAAGACAGGAAAGCCGATTAAACCCCATTTAGCATGAAGAGAAGAGTCTCCTCCTTTTAACAATAGACGTTCGATCTGTAAAGGCTTTCCCTCGCGCCAAATTTCAAAACGTTGATCCAACTCACCTTGGCTGAAATTTTCGTTCGAGGCTGGTCGCCCAAGACATGAGATTTCCCAGCCCATAAAATTGCTATCACGAGACAATTCGATTCTGGTTTTAATCTGAGCTTTGGCACCGGCAAATATTATGTTTTCCGATGGGAACCATTCCAAAGTTCCCTTTGGCGCAACTTTTATAACCTGTTCCTGTCTGGCGACTGGCCCAGCACTGCGGTAAAACTTTCCCGCCGCAGGAGTTGTAATCAAAGCATGTGCATTTGGGTTTACATCTACACAAATATATAGACGGTCTCCCCCAACTACTCCGCCCGGGGGGTGCAATATGTAAAGATGACAGGTTCCGTTAAGCTCTGGATAAAATGGTTTCTGTACTTGCAAAGGGCCGTGGTGTTTCCGGTGGCTCAGTATAGTCTTGTTATTAGAATTTGAAAACTCTAAGTCCAACCGAGCTTTCCATTCCGCATTCAATTTTTCTTTTATTTCAGTTGTTGGCATTAATATAATGAATACCTAGGTAAAAGATTACCGTTAAAGTTATGGCCCGTATGCTCAGGAAAATGGAGGTAGCTTTTTATTTTCCTTATTTTTTTCCAAGCGTTTTAAATTAGTCCTAGCCGATGGATGTGAAGGATTTAACTTAAGAGCCGTTTGAAATGCCGCCCGTGCTTTTTCCAGTTTTCCTTTTCGAGCAAAAAGAATGCCCAGCCTATCATAGATATCAGCATTATTAGGATTTAAAGACAACGCTGTCCTGAACTCTGTCTGGGCAGAACCCCACTCTTTTATAGACATATACGCAATACCCAGGTAGTAAAGTGTGTCAACACGGGTAGGGTTCAAAGATTTTGAAGACTGCAATAGCCTTAGGGCGTCATTATTTTTATTCATCGCAAGGTAAAGAACCCCTAAATTATTTATTGTTTCAATATAATTTGGGTCTAGCTCCAAAACTTTTCTGTAGATATTTTCTGCATCCTTAAACTTTTTCATTTCGTAATATAGGACACCCAAATTGTTATAGGCCTGTACCTTGCGAGGCCAGATTTTTATAACCCGTAAATATTCAACTTCAGCCTTTCGAAATTTGTTAGTTTGATAATATAAGGCTCCTAAATTGTTCCGCGCTCCTTCAGATTCTGGGTCAAATTCCAGCACTTTTTTAAACTGTTCTTCTGCTTCAGAAAATCGATTTGTTTTCGCATAAAGCTGACCGAGTCGGAGCCGTACCAGCTTTGCCTCAGGTTTTAAATGCAAGGCCTTCTTATATTCACTTTGCGCAAGATCCTCTTGCCTTAATTTTTCATATAAAACACCCAAACGATAGAGCACCCTTTCATCTTTAGCATTTAGTAACAGTGCTTTTTTCAATGCCTCCATAGCTTCTTCCAGTCGACCTTGATTTGTATAAATCATTCCAAGATAAAAAAATGTGTCAATCTGATTTGGTTGGATGTTCAACGCTGTTTTCAATTGATTTTCGGCCTTTTTAAGCTGTCCTTCTTGAAAATAATATGTAGCAAGGTTCGCATGAGCACGGTAGATTTTGTTTGGAAACTTTTTGACTACAGGTATCCAAAGTGACTCGCCGTCGTGCCAAATTCTGATTTGTTTTGAAGATAAATTACCGAGGGCAAAAATCATGAAAGCGATTCCCAGAACAATTCCCGATCGAAACATATTTCTTTGCCACAAGTTCGTTAGCCCTGCTCCCGCTAAAAAGGCAGGACCTAGAGTTGGGATGTAGGTATAGCGGTCAGCCATTGCCTGCGTTCCCACTTTAATAATGCCAATAACCGGCGCTAAAGTAACCAGATAAAACAGCCATGCTATGGCCCATGCTGGGTTGCCCTTCTTCCATTGATAAAAACTAAATAGAGTCGCTCCAAGAAATAACATTAATCCTAGCAAGAATTTTATACTGAACCAGGAAGGGTTTACCCATAATGGATAAAACGGTAACAAGTCTCGAGGCCAAAATGTTTTTTCTATGTATGCCCAGAGTGTATGGAAAGCATTTATAATTCGATCAGAAAGAGAGGTTTCTTCCAAAGTCCTGACCGCACCTGTAGTTCTCTGGGCAAATAGAGTTAATATTCCACCCATCAGACTCAAAGCAAAGAGCGGTATTTTTTCTATCAGAAGAAAAGGGAGATCCTTTGACAAACGTAAACGTTCCAAAGGAAAAATATCTAAAAGTAAAAGCACAATTGGTAATGTTACGGCCATCGGTTTGGACATGATTGCCAATGCAAAGAGAAAAAACATAATGCTATATATCCAACGCTTTTTCTCACGCACATAAAGATAATAGACTCCAATGGTCGAAAAATATAAAAATCCACAAAGCAAATCTTTACGCTCAGAAATCCAAGCTACTGATTCAACTCGCAAAGGATGTAGTCCAAATAGTAGGGCTGTAAAAATGCCTCCTACATACAGACTATAGTTAGAAACTTCCTTCCCTCTGCCTGCCAATATGACAAATAGTGCAAATACCCAGCAGGTATTTAGTCCATGCAGAAACAAACTTGTTAAATGGTGTCCAAAAGGATTCAGGCCATATATTCTATAATCCAGTGCATGCGAAAACCAGGTGAGGGGATGCCAGTTTGCAGAGTGGAACGAAACGGTCATCTCAAAAAAATTAGCCCATTTCTGAATCATAGGGTTTTCGGTAACGTATTCAAAATCGTCCCAATTAAGAATAAATCCGTTATCGAGAACACCTCGAAATACCACTACAGTTAATACAAATAATCCAACCAGTGATAATAAAAATTTTGAATTGAAAGAAGTCATAAATCTTCAATTATTTTTTTATGAACATATAGGTCATGAATAAGTTTATATTAGTTGTTGTCATGTTAATTTTTCCAGAAAAAATTTTACTGCCTAATGATTTCTTTCGAAGGTTGTCTAATTTCATTTATAAATAATATTTCAGTTTATCCATCAAGTACAGATCGAATAATTAGGAGGGAATAATGCAATCTTCAATGCAAACCACAATAGAATCTACAGCGGTTTTTAGCGATTTGCTTTACCTGCTTACTGGAGGATATTTAGGGCTTTTCATGCTTGGCCTTATAACGATGGTCTTATTCTTCTTTTTGCCATTTATTATATTTGGAATATGGAACCAAACTAAGCGAACAAATAAAAATTTACAAAAACTCATAGAATTACTTCAGATTTGTGAAGATAGGTTAAAACTAGTAGAGAAAGACCCTAAATAAAGAGATGATGAAAGCCATAAGTGTATTTGATGGCTAACCGTGTTCTTAGTGGTCATCAAATTATTTAGACTTTAGAAATCCCCATAAAAATCTACTTCATTTGGTCTTAGTATAGATTTAATGGGTAAGCCTTTCATTATTTTATGGTCAAACGAACCTACACGCGACAATAGTTTTTCTATAAGTACTTTTCTTCCCTTGATCAATCTTTCTGGGAAATTGGTTTCTATATCTCTTGTGTCCTTGAGCATTTTGATAAACCAAGGGGTTGGTATTTTTTTTAGCTTGCCCATGGATGCATTTTCAAGGTTAACCATGAACCAGATTTTAGAATCAAGATTTGTTTTTAGTTTTGCGATTTTATTTTGTTTAAAACCTTTAATGCTTCGAGGAAGGTGTCTTATTTTATTGAAAAAATATTTTTTTGAATTAAGAGTTCCTCGAACTGGAAAAATTATTGGACGCCTGGGGAGGGCATTATTTTTCTTTAGTGCTACTTGGACTGTATTTGGTGTATTTTTTGGTTCATAAAAGCCATCTGAATTATTGGCATACTCAAATCTTATCTCTCGTGGTATCGGAAAGTCACGATTATCGCCTTTATCTAATGCTTCTGTCATTATCAAACTCCATATTGGTGCAGCCGCATGGGCCCCTGTAACTCCCTTGTTGTTTGGTCTTAACATGGATTCGTTATCATCGTAACCTACCCACACCGAGGTTGTTAAATCGGGAGTAAAGCCGGTAAACCATGCATCTCTATAGTCATTTGTAGTACCAGTTTTACCCCCTGCAGGATGCTTGAAACCCATTCGCCTTATTACCCTTCCTGACCCATCATCCATTACCCCTTTCATCATATCCAGTAAAGGATAAATATCTATAGGTTCAAACCTTTTTTCTTCTTCAACGAAATGTTCATAAAGAATATTTCCCTGATAGTCTTCGATTTTAGAGACATAAAATGGAGATTTGAATGCGCCAAGGTTCGCAATGACACTATAGGCTGCTGCAAGTTCAAACGTTGAAGCTCCGATAGCACCCAATGATAATGAAAATTTTTTAGTAAGAGAATTATTAAAACCGAACTTTCTAGCAGTTTTTACAACTTCAGTAGGTGTTGTTTTGAAAATAAGTTTAGCAGAAACTATATTAAGCGATTTGGAGAAAGCCTTTTTAAGGACCACCGGCCCCATGTACTCATCATTAAAATTAGCAGGCTCCCATTTTTTATTATAAGGGAGCTTAAAAACCGTCGGTTCGTCAATAAGAACGGTTCCCGGATGAAAGTTTAACTTTTGCATAGCTGTCAAATAGATAAAAGGCTTAAACGATGATCCAATCATTCTGTTTGTAGATAGTGCCCGGTTGAATTGACTTCTTCTATAGTTTTTTCCTCCAAGCATCACACGTATAGCCCCATTTTTATTGTCAATGGTTACAGCAGCAACTTGGAGTTTTTTATCTCGTGGAACAATTTTTTTTTCAAGGAACTCTAAATGATGTAGGGCATCTTCTTCTGCTTTTTTTTGCAGGTTACTATTCAAGGTGGTAAATACTCTAATCCCTCCGGAGCTAACAAGTTCTGGGCCATAAATGGTGTTCAATTCTTCCAGAACAGTATCAACAAAATATGAATTATTGTTGTAGTTCTTTTTTATTTGTTTTAATTCTAATTCTGAATTCAAAGCATTATTTTTTTCCAGGTTGCTTATGAAACCTTCTCGGACCATACTGGTCAAAACCGTCTCAGCCCTGTTCATTGCAATATTTCTGTTATTGAGGGGATTAAATTTATTTGGAGATCTGACCGTTCCAGCCAAAATTGCAGCTTGAAGTAAGTTAAGTTTACTTGATGGTTTGCCAAAATAAATTAAGCTGGCTTCATCAATGCCGTAGGCGCCATTTCCAAAGTATATCTGATTACTGTAAGCCTCCAGAATATCTGACTTAGTAAAAGACGATTCCATCTGCAGAGCAATAAGTAGTTCCTTAAATTTTCTGATCCAGCTCTTTTCAAAGGAAAAAAAAAGATTTTTAGCCAACTGTTGGGTTATTGTGCTTCCCCCTTGAACCAATCTCTTTTTTTTAAAGTTAACGAACATAGCTCTTACAAAAGCAACTAGATCTATTCCGGAATGATTAAAAAACCTGCGATCCTCAACGGCCAAAATAGCATTTTGAAATTCCCTGGAAATCATATTCAACCTAATTGAATTTCTAAGTCCTATTGTCTTTAATAATTCTCCATCACTCGAATATATTTCTGTTGGAGGCCTGTAATTGATATGGGATAAGTTTTTCGGCAATTGAGGGAGGTCATCTTCAACGTAAATGTAACCTGCTATAAAAATAGTCATTAACGCGACTATGGATAAAAATATACTCAACCCTAATATACTCAAAACTTTTAGAATCTTTTTCATTAACAGACGTTAATATGAAAGCTTTCTATCAAGCTTAGGCTGAAAATTTATATTCTCTTTTATGAATTTAACCCGACTTTTTTGTTCATTCGCCATACTGACGTGAGTGCGAAAGATTGACTCCCTTAGAAAGGATCGATCCGCCATGGAAATTGATTTTAAACTATCCAACTTGTCTGTAAGCCGAGTTAAATCGAGTTTAGCCATTGAATACACTTTTCCATTATCTGGGTTTGACCAGTAATTAGTTATTTCTGCTTCCATCATAATAGTTGCTGTGCCTTCATCCAGGGAACTTTCCAATAGATGTCTATTTAAATCAGTTATTGAATTGTTCAAATTGGACTCTGAAATTTCTTTTGTGAGCCGTTCTATATAGGAAGTTAGGACTTTTGTTAGTTCGTCACGAGCACGGTCCTCTGAGAGATTTTTTCTATCTGAGATCATTTCTTCCTTGCTTGCTGATCCCAGACCATAAAAAACAGCTTTCCCTGAAGAATTCTTATAAACACCACTTGTAAGAGCAGTCCATTCGGGCACCAGGATCTTGGTCTCAGCAGTAGGCTTTTCTATCGTATTTAGAAGTAAGTTTTTGGAATTCGAATTTGAAGAACAAGCTGCTATTGACACTACCAGAAATAAACCTATTACTTTATGTTTCATTTTTAACTCCAATATTTAAAATTTTGGTGAATTGGTGAGGTGGCAGGCATTTCTCTTAAAGCTTGTAAAATATCTTTTGAGAAATGGGAGGTTCACCTAGAACTATTGAGGGACGTTGTATAATATTCTAAATGGCCACCTCACCAACTCGGGGCGGGACTTTGATAGTTATTCAGGCTTCCTTACAAGGTAAAAAGGAAACCATTTTTCTCCGTCAGGTGTAGACCATGTGCCCTTTATCTCGAATCCCTGTATGATTTTTCCTTCTAATACACCTGCTTTCTCACCTTCCTCATATTCCGTTAAAAAAAATACACCCTCATGATCAATGGTTCCGTAGATCTTATTTTCTTTTTCAAAGGTATTTACTAGTGTGCCGCTTAGGATATTGTCTTTTTGCGTGAAAGCCATTTGGAATAAATACTTTCCATTTATGGCTCCTACATAGCTGAGGGCCGACATCTGTTTTTTATAAGCGAGCTTTTGATTTTTTATTTTCATGTTGTATCCCCATATGAGGGTGATAAATATAGCTGCTACAATTAGTATTTCTACAATCCATTTCATAATGGTCTTTTTGGCTACTTGGGATATTCAAAAACCCAATCACTAGCCCAGGTTTTCTTTTCTTTCTTGTGTGCAATTACCTGCTTTTCAGGATTCGAAGACGGACTTAAAGTAACATCGGTTTTCTCCTCTGATTTTGAAGACAGCTCGGTTTGGATTAAATTATCCTTGGGATCAGTAAAAGTGTCTTCTTCTATAACAGCATCCGTTATTAATTCATTTTGAATATTGGTGATTGCATTTGGATCGGTTTGTTCTTGGTTATGGTGAATTCCAATTGTGTTTTCTGTAGTTGATTCTTTTTGATCTATTTGTTTTTCTATCGCAGGAGCAACAGATCCGTTGGATAACTCAAGTTGTGGTTTAAGATTCACCGTAAGGATACTTGAGGCTTGGTCAGTGGTGCCGAGACTTTTTCCGGTGGGTGTTTTTGAGGGATTTAATGAAGGTCTTTGGTTCGCTTGTTCCCGTGCACTTACATGAGCGTCATACACTTTTTCCTTGTCTGTTTCCCTAACTAACTCTTCTTTTGTAGGAGGAATAGCTGAAGAAGCAATTGAAGCTTGGTTTGTATTGGTTTTGGCAGAACTTTCAGCCTCATCATTTGAGCTTAATTGCAGAGAAGCTACCGATTCAACTTCGTTATTATCAGTATACTTTTTCTCTAATTGATCAAGTTTTTCACTAATCCAATCAATGCCCTCCTGGCCAAATTTTTTTTCATGAGCTTTTTTTGCTAGAACCATATACCGAACAGAATTATCTCCGTCTTTCAAACTATCATAGGCAAGACCAAGATTATAAAAACTATCCGGGTTCTTTGGATCAATTTTCTGTGCCATTTGATAACTCTCAATAGCCTTAGCAGTATCACCCATTTCTTCATATAGAACACCGAGATTATTATTTGCCTTGGCATACTTGGGGTTAACTTTGATGGACTCTAATAAAGAATTTTTAGCTGCCGAGTAGTTCTTCTTTTTTAGGTAGGTCAGACCCAAGTAGTTATGAGCTCGTGCATATTCCCGGTTTGTTTTAATAACAGCTTTAAAGTCATTAATTTTTTTTTGGTAATTTTTTGCGTCGGTATAAATATCGCCAAACAGGAAAGGGCCAATGGTATAGTTTGGATCAACTTCCAGTGCTTTTTTAAACTGTTCAATCGCCTGATCATACTTTCCTAGTTTTAAGTAAATAGCACCAAGATCATTAAGAGATTCAATATTTCTGTAATCCTTTCCAATGTTTTCTTTCAGTTTAATGATTTCATTTTGGGTTTCCTGTTGTGTCAACTTAAAATCAGTCTCAGACCAACCTGGGGCCGAGTGAAAAATTATTAATATTGCGGCGGCTAGTAATACTTTTCTTGGGTTTTGCATGATGTCCCCTTTATTGATAAGTAGAGTTTGTACTTCCTTATATTCATAATCTTATTAGAGTTCCTTTCGTTCTAATCGAATTATCTGAACGTTTATTTGGTTTGTTTTGACCTTCCATCATTCCGAGTAATGCATCAGCGTGTTCTAATGCAGACAGGGCAGCCTGTTCTGGAGATAGGCGTAAAACTTCCCGCTTAATAATGATTGCCTGCATTACCATGACTGCTATGGCGTCCCTTCTTGTTAAGTTGTCTTGCATCCAGTTTCCTTTCAACCTTGAGAATATTAAGCCGGTTTATTTATTAGAAGATTTTGGGTCGATACAACAAATGGTTACTTGTCCTTGGAACTTTGATGAGTTCGATATCGTCGAAGAGGGTGGGTAGATCCATCATCTCTAGGGTCGATTTAATTTTGTTATTAATCCCAATTACCTTAAAGGATGTATTCATTTCCTCACTCACCCTTATACTTTCAACAAGTAAAGCAATTGCGGTTGAGTCAATTTTTTCTACCCGGGTAAGATCAATAATTACATTCTTCTTTAATTCTTTTAATGCAGTCATAATCCTTTCCCTTAATTCTTGATTGCGGTAATTCCCGAACTCTCCCTCCATTCTAAAAACGATGGTATGTCCATTTAATGTTGTTTCCCTGTAAGACATTTTTTCAAAATTAATCATGGATAATCCCCTTTTTTTAAGAGTAGAAAGTTCAGTTTTCTTTTCTATACCCTTACAGTTCGAGATCTCGAAGAACCTGACGTTGTTACTTCTGAAAGAGACAGAATTAAAGGATTTTAAATCTAAATGCGGGAATAAATTAAATAGATAAGGAGGTTGACCTTGTTCGAGAATATTGCTCTCTCGAACCAAGATGCTATAAAAATAAAATAGCCCCCTGGCAGAGTTGCCTCGGGGGCCGCATTATAATTTAGGAAAAAATAAGCTTTAGTGTTTGATGATTTTTAGAACCTTTTTTTCATCCCATTCAAAACTTTCTACCCCAACATTTATGGCGGCAACAAGAACTTCGGGCAACTCATTTGAATCGTCAATATTGAGCTGCCTGATTTTTATAATCAGTTCATTTTCGTCAAGGGATAGAAAGGGTTTCTCAATCTCAGAGAAAGATACCTTATGATCCAGGGATGGTGAAGGTTGTACGATAAACTTGAACCGTCTTTCACCATTTTTTCCGAGAGTTGCATAATCATAAAGCTTATAACCATGCGGAAACTCCCAGGCGAACTCATTTCTGAAGAATGCCAGTAGTTTTTTGTTTAGTTCATCCAGTAGTTTCCATTTAGCGTCATATTCTCTGATTTTTTGCCTGTTGGTGGATTTATTTTTATCTGGATAGAAATATGCAGTCCCGAATTCGAATGTGTAGGGAGCAGACGATAAAATGTTAATGAACATTTTCCAGGTTTTTGTTTCATTACTTCTAAAACCCAGTTCGCTGTATTTGTATTCAACAGGTTTTCTTTTAGGAAGTTCGATAAGAATAGTCGAGTCATTTTCAAAACTTATTTTTAACCGGGAGACCTTGTCTTCCAGTATTCGAATAGCTTCTGGTGAAAACTTTCTATCAGAACCTTGTTGCGAGTTAAAATATTTGGTGTCCTCTAAGTTTTCAATGGAAATAATATTCCTCAGTGCTTCTATATTTTTGGACAATAAATTGGCCAGATCATTGTGATCGAAATTTGGGTCAGAAAAAGCTTTCATTGTGTAATTTCCCAATAAAGGTTCAAATTTTTAGAACGGATCTATCCTGCTCTATTTTTTTGACTGCCTGGGTTAATTACAGGGATTTAGGTGGGGGACTTGTCGCGCTTGTGATGTGGGAAGAATAATTATCGAGAAAAGCTGCCAACTGAACTCCATTTCCGCCTGTAGCATCTACATTTAGATTGTTAGAGTGAAGATATGTTGGGCTTGTCGGGGGATCAAAGCTTGCCTGTCCATTGGTCTGAATGATATCACTGGAGTACCCGAGACTGGAGGAGAGCCACCGTACAAACTTCTCAAAAGTTTTAAAAACCAAGGGTTTTTTTAAAGTTTTCCGGACGGGTTCTAGTACTGCTTCCTTAACCTCATAGAAAACAGATGGGTTTTCCGGAGCGAATATATCTTCTTTATTTGGAAGAGTGACATGAGCGACGATATGTTTAGGGGTGTAATTGAAGGGCAATGTGCCCATCTTAGGTTTCTGGTTAGTCTTTTCTAAGAAGGAAGCAATTATGGAACCATCCTTCCGGCATTTAACTTTCAAGGTTTTTCCAGGATAAATTAGGTCCGGATTATCAAGGCCATTAATCAATGCCAACTTTTTAGGGTCCCAATTGCACTGTTTAGCAATTTGCGTAACGTTATCATTCTTTCGAACAATATGATTGATATAATTGGATAGCTTATAAGCAACGCTGCCTTGAAAAACCTCCATTCTTGAATTGGCAAAAGAATACTCAGTGATGAACAGGGGCATCAGGAGGAAAATCAAAAATGTTTTGATTGAGGTTGATTTCATTTAATCAAAACCTTATTTAATAAATAAAACTTCTAATTAAAATACATTTAATTTTTGAATTTTTCTACTGAAATAGGACTTAAATAAAATTAAATTTAATTAATCTTGTTCGAGAAGTACTTTGGGATTTATTTAAGTGCTTAGGAAAGAAATGCTTTTAGTTTCTACACTAACCAGTCACATCCATAACTGTAGTAAAAAATATGCGGTGGTTTTTGTTATGCATCTCCCGCCCCATCTTTTTTAAACTTGTGTTGAGTGCAATAATAAATTTAGATTGAAAATACGCTTCTAAAAAAAACCTATAAATAATCTTGAGGTTGTACAACCCCATGGTGAAAAAATACCTTACTTCATGGTATGTTAGGGGGAGGGTACTATGGGGTTGTACACCTCATTTTTATCTATGCTCTACTGAACACAGCATAAATAACACCTACAGCGGCCAGACCAACTAACCCCTGGGCACCTAGGGTTGCCACAATGCCTGTTAGATTACCAACAATATCCCCGCCCACAAACGGCACAGCTTTCCCAAAAATAACTTGCAGAACTATTCCAAGTGCGAGTAAGGCTACACCTGCCTCGGTCAACTTTCTTACATAACCTATCATTTGGTCAAACATATTTTATTCTCCTAAAAGAGATGTGTGAATAGGGAGCCAATTGAAGGGAGAGTTCTGTGGATAACATGATATAAAACGGGAAGCACCTTCAATAGACTTCCGCGAAGACAACCACGCAAATATGCTACCAAATAAAACTATATAAATCAATAGCTTATAATTAAAAATTTATGCATTTGACAATCGATGTATGTTGCACAAAATTTGCCCTTATAGTCACTTTTTTTATGTTCACCGATGACATAGAAAATTTATACTATTAGGTTTTAATTTTCTTGTAGAAAAAATCTTGGGCATGATTCAGCCGTTAGATTAATGTGATCCTTCAATATTCATGGATAGAGGAATTTTCTTGTCGCAGGAAATGCTTGGGTTAAATCCGCATTCATGCATTTTTAATAGTTCAGACTCCAGAATCTTTGGGTTTCCCCTGGCAAATCGTTTTGCAGAGTAAAAATGTTTTGTGGCTTCTTCATGGTTTCCTTCTTTATGGAGACTTAAAGAAAGATTGAAATGTAGAATTCCTTGGCTAGGATCTCTTAGTTGTCGCGAAAGATTTACAGCCTTTTTAAATTGGTTTACTGCCTTGCTGAAAAGACCCATTTGATAACTTTTGATAGCCTCTCTATTAATTTGACTGATCTCTAAGTCAAAACTCTTCGATCCTTCCACCTTTGGCAGGCTCAGCGGGACTTCTGTTTTACTCCAAACCGGAATGCATAAGACCATGAATAAGAAAACCATGCTGCAAAAAAACATTACTTTTTTATATTGAATTTTTACTCCGACCCATCTAGTCATTTTTTATTACTTAAGTTCGTTTTAAATTCTAATTTGGTGTGTTTATTAAATAGTTGAGGTCAAATCCTTTTTCACGGATCTTTGCCTTCAACGATTCAAGCGTTTGAGTATCCATGGTTGGAGATCGGCTCAATATCCACAAGTATTGTCGGTCAGGTTCACTGACGATTGCATATTGATAATCCTCGTCCAGACCAATAATCCAATAGTCTCCCTTAAAAGGCCAAAAAAACTGAACCTTTAATTTAGCATTGGTTTTATTGTCAGCAATACTTGCAATACCGATGGCTTTATTTATTTTGCCGTCCGGAGCATTCATATGACATTGATTGGTCACCTTAATTTGACCATTTTCCAACTTTTCATAAAATGCGGTTGAGCGAAAACACCCCTTTTCAAACCAATTAGGATACAGGGCAATTTCGTACCATTTCCCTAGGTAGCGTTCAATATCCACGTAGGGAACTACTTTTAATTCTGGAAAGGATTTATTGGGAATACTTGAGCAACCGTTTGCCAAAAGAATCACAATGAGCACCCAGGATGTATGGTTTCCTAAAAAGTATTTATTGTAAGATTTCATAAATTCAACTCAGGGGAAAAGTCAATCATATCTATAAAAATTATATTTTATCAAGATTAAATTAATGTAGGATTTTCATTTGAGTCAGATTAATATTTAATTGGTTGGTAATTACAATTTTGTCAATGTGATTTTTTCAGGCACATTTTAAAAAATTATAAAACAAAAATCCCAAAAGTATGGATAGTAAAATAAAAATTGGGGTCAGTAGTTGTCTGCTCGGTGAAAAGGTGCGTTGGAACGGAGATCATAAGCAGAACCATTACGTTCGAGAGACCCTAGCAAATTACTTTGAATATGTTTCAATTTGTCCTGAAATGGAAGTAGGAATGGGTGTCCCAAGAGAAACCGTCGCTCTTTATGGTGACCTTGAAAAATCGCGGATGATTAGTAGAAAGACTCAGACCGACTGGACCACACCCATGCAGAAATATATTAATGTGCGCATCAACTCTCTAATAAATAAAGACCTTTGTGGCTTCATTTTTAAAAGCAAGTCCCCTTCATGTGGCTTAAGTAGGGTTCCTATTTACGCTGAGTTTGGAAGTCACAATGCTAGGCATGGAGTGGGTATGTTTGCTAAGAAATTTGCCGATAAGTTTCCTTTGGTTCCAACTGAAGATGAAGGGAGATTGAATGATCCAAGGATTCGAGAAAACTTTATAGTTAGGGTATTTAGTTTTTACAGACTGCAAAATTTATATAAAAAAAATTTTTCCATTGGGGGGTTAGTCAAATTTCATACGCAACAGAAGTATTTACTCTTGGCTCATAGTAGAAAACATTATGATCTGTTAGGGCAGTTGGTTGCGAAACCTAAATCGTTGAAGATAGAACAACTCAAGGACAGGTACGGAAAAACTTTTATGGAAGCGTTGGCTTTTAAGGCCACTCCGAAAAAAAATACCGATGTATTGCTCCATATGATGGGATTTCTAAAGAAAACTTTATCTAAAGGAGAGAAAGAAGAAATTCTAAGTACTATTGAAGACTATCGAAAAGAACTACTTCCTTTAATAGTTCCCATCACATTGATATACCATCAAGTAATTAAGTACAATGTTGAATATTTAAAGAATCAGGTATATCTAAAGCCGCACCCTAAAGAACTCATGCTAAGGAATCATGTTTGAGTTTAAGGTAACTTTTGCTGACCGCTTCGGACGCTTTTTGCATTTAAGATGGAATTGAAGAAATATATATGATTACTATTGCCAGCATTATATATGTGATAAAAGCTTTGGTTACCAGCGCCATATTTTTCGTTTGGGAGGTGCATTTTTATTCCAACAAAATGTTTAAATATTTTTGATAAAAAAGATAAGGGTACTGT
>CAJWOD010000019.1 GCA_913044145.1 uncultured Nitrospina sp.
CCTTCACTAAAACAACGGATTGGATAAAGTTTCATGAAGTCAAACAGAAAATTCTTTTACAAGTAATAAAAATTATTGAAGAAAATGATGCGGAAATAGCTTTTCCAACATCCACTCTTCATCTTTCCAGCCAAGAAATATTTAATAAAGCAGAAACAGACAGCAAATAATCCCAATCCTAAAATATGAAACCAAATATTATTCGTATTTCACCCGCCCTAGCTATAATCTTTCTCGTTTTAATATTTGGTTGTGCCAAACTGGGACCAACAACTTTAAAAAGTGAGCGTAGTAATTACAATCTAGCTGTACAAAGAACCAACGATGAACAATTATTACTTAATCTAGCGCGTTTAAAATATCGAGACACACCTTTTTTCATGGAGGTGAGTAGCGTTGCTACTCAATTCACCTTATCGACTTCAGCTAATGCCAGAACAACTCTGGAAAAGGGGATAAACGGACTTTTTGGTCTGGGGGGATCTGTTGGCATGGTAGAAAGACCCACCGTTACCTATTCTCCATTGCAGGGAGACAAGTTTATTCAGCGTGTCCTTTCGCCTCTGCCTTTACAAACTATCACGCTTTTATATCATTCCGGCTGGAGGATCGAAAGAATCTTTCAACTTTGTTTTCAACGGATGAACAATATAAAAAATGCTCCTGGAGCATCAGGGCCAACACCCATAAGGGCACCTCAATTCAAAAATTTTCTAGCGGCTATAAAATATTTAGGAAAACTTCAATCGGAGGACGTACTAAACCTTTCCTACAAAAATGAAAATGAATCCCCTCAAATTATTTTGCATATTACTGATGAAGGTAAAAATTCAGAAGCCGCCCAAAATTTTGCCCGAATTCTTAATATAGAACCTGGTCGAGACCAATACGTCATTTCATTTTCACCGAAACAAAGTGAATCCAATCAGATTAGGGTGGTCACTCGATCACTATTAGGAATTTTATTCTATCTTTCCCAGGGAGTAGAAGCGCCCGAGCAAGATGTCAAGGAAGGGAAAGTTACGCGAACACTTAAGAAATCTGGAGAAGTATTTGACTGGAAAGAGGTGACTGGAGGTTTACTTAAAGTCCGATCTAAATCTAACCGGCCTGACAACGCAACTTTAAGGATTTTTTATAGAGGAACATGGTTTTTCATTCAAGATTCAGATCTTAAATCAAAATCAACCTTTTCACTGCTATCTCAAATTTTTTCCTTGCAGGCAGGTAAGATAAAAGATAACAGCCCTCTTCTAACACTACCGGTTGGGCAATAAAGAGGGCTAAAAATCAGGTCTCTTTAGGATTATTCAACTCTCTCTGGAATAACTCAAGTGCATCTTTTATTCTTCCTACAACAAATTTTGTTTCAGTCGGAGCAAGTTTTCCTCTATCGACGGAGATCAAAATATTTTTTTCATGAAGACTTTCCCGTTGCATAAATACGGAAACCCCTCCCCCCATAACAAAACCTGTTCCGCGAAGTAGCTCTTCCTGAATTGCTTTAAGATTATTTCTTACAGCTATTCCATTTTTGTTAAACAGTTCTTCCATTGAAAAAAAAATTTTGACACGTATTTCTTTTTATTCTTCCCATAACATTAATAATCACATAACCAAAAAATAACCTCAACGTAACCAAATCAATATATTTATACTTTTTTCTTTCCCACATTCATTTCCTATATATATATTCTTTATTTGTCTTTGGATAAAAAATTAGTTATAGGCTATAGAGGAGAAGGAGTCTCGGAGTTAATTTTTTACTCCTATTGTAGGTTGGTGAGGGCAATGATGGGATCCGGGAAAATGCCTAGCTCAACTGTCCCTATTATTCCTACAATAACTACGAATAAAGTCATAGGAGTCAGAGAGATCTGAAACTCTCTATTAGGCTCTTTCATATACATGAAAACTACAACCTTTAAATAGTAATAAAAGGAGATAGCACTATTAAGAACTGCAATGACAACAAGTGTCACAAAGCCTTCTTCAATTGCTGCGCTAAAAATATAAAACTTGGCAACGAATCCTGCAAAAGGCGGCAGACCTCCTAAGGAGAGCAGAAAAACTGTCATACTCAAAGCCAATATTGGATGCTTGTAGGCCAGACCTGAATAGTTTTCAAACTCCAGGTTGTCCTTCTCTTTCTTACCTAATAGAATGATGATCCCGAATGCTCCGAAGGTGGTGAAGGCATAGGCTAGCATATAAAACAGCAGCCCAGAACCAGCCAGTGAGCTTTTGGCTATGACCGCTATCAGCAGGTAGCCCGCATGCGAGATACTGGAAAAAGCCAACATTCTTTTTATATTGGTTTGCATGATGGCGCCTAGGTTGCCAACAAACATACTGAGGACAGCGATAATGCATAATAATATTTCCCACGATAGAGACATATCAGGTATGGCTTCTGTAAAAACGCGGAAGAAAGCTGCGAATGCTGCAGCCTTTGGGCCGACAGCCATAAATGCAGTGACAGGCGTTGGTGAGCCATGATAAACGTCGGGAGCCCACATATGAAAAGGAACAGCGGCTACTTTAAATCCGAATCCAATCACTAACAAAACAATGCCCATTAAAATTAGAGGATTGGATTGCGCGCCTTCTGCCTTAATAAACTCAGCAATTTTAAAAAGATTTGTGCTTCCAGTTGAACCATAAATTAATGTCATTCCATATAACAAGAATCCTGTTGCAAAAGCTCCGAGAAGGAAATATTTAAGAGCTGCTTCGTTTGAAACAGGGTCATCTCTTCTGAAACCAGCGAGAACATAAAGGCATATTGAAACGATTTCGATTCCAAGAAAAATCATGATCAAATCGGTCGAAGAAGCCAATATAATCATACCTACTGTACAAAGTAAAATTAGAGCGTAATACTCTCCGGCCTTAATCCCCTTACGCTCGTTATACTCAAAAGAAAGTAAAATAGTTAATGCGGAGCTAAGAGTGAAAATACAAATGAAAAATATGGAAAGGTGATCGACTATATAACTACCAGTAAAGGCAAAAGCGGGGAGAGGATGTTTTGCAAACGCACTGATTGCGGTCATTAATAGACCAACGAGACTTATAAACATCAGTAAAGTCTTATTTTTTCCTGCCCACAGATCTAATACTAGAACACCCATAGCAAAAACACTCAATACAAGGACAGGTGCCAAAGCTATTAGGTCAATGGATTCAGGTGCGTTTATCGGTTCCAATATTAAATATTCCTCAATCAATTATGGCTGGTCTTTTGCAACCTTTGACTCAGCTTTGCTAGTTCTGTTTTAGTCATCAGGGATGCATGGTGTCCTCCATCTTCTTGATGGTCTTTCGTAGGACGGAAATTGTCTGGAGAAACTCTGCTAACTAGATGATTAACAGATGCATCAAATGTCTTCATAAAGGGCTTGGGGTACAAACCGATCCAAAAAATTAAAACTAATAAAGGAATAACAGTAATAAGTTCTCTCACATTAAGGTCTTTTAATTCCATATTTTTCGGGTTATTTAATTCTAGGAACATGACTCTTTGAAACATCCAAAGAATGTAACAAGCAGCTAAAATAACTCCAGAAGTTGCGCAGGCTGCCCATAGTCCGTTAACTTGAAAAATCCCCAATAGAACAAGAAATTCTCCCACAAAACCGTTCATACCCGGAAGACCAATGGATGAAAGAGCAACGATCATAAAACACACTGCATAAACAGGCATTTGTTTCGAAAGCCCGCCAAATTCTTTAATCAGTCTTGTATGGCGACGATCATAAATTACGCCAACTAATAAAAAGAGAGCACCCGTGCTAATGCCGTGATTAATGTTTTGGATCAATGCACCTTGTATTCCATATTCATTCAAAGCAAAAATACCAAGCATTACAAAACCGAGATGGCTGACACTGGAATAGGCTACTAGCTTTTTTAAATCTTCCTGAACCATTGATACCAAAGCGCCATAAACAATTCCAATAATAGACAACCATGCAACAAAGGGCATGAAATCATAAGAAGCTTGAGGAAAGAAAGGTAGATTGAAGCGTAAGAAACCATAAGTCCCCATCTTCAATAAGACACCCGCCAATATAACTGAACCTGCTGTAGGTGCTTCTACGTGAGCATCGGGTAGCCAGGTGTGAAATGGAAACATAGGTACTTTAATTGCAAAGGCCAGGAAAAAAGCCATCCACAACCATTTTTGAATATCCAGGGGAGCACTTATATTATCGGTGATGAATAAAATATCTGCCGTTGCAACTCCTGTAGTTTCTTTAACATGAAAATAAATCCAGATGATGGCAACCAACATAAGCAGGGAGCCCACTGCAGTATAAATAAAGAATTTAACAGCAGCATAAATACGTCGGGGACCACCCCATACACCAACGATAATATACATTGGAACCAACTGAAATTCCCAGAACACATAAAAAATAAAAAGGTCGAGGGAGATGAAGACCCCAAGCATGCCAGTCGAAAGAGCCAGCATAGCCATCATGTATTCGCGAATATGTTTTTTTACATCCCATGAAGCAATGACACAGATGAGCGTCAAGAAAGTAGTCATTACATAAAGTAAGAGAGAGATGCCATCGAGTCCAATATGGTAGTTGATGCCCCAGGATTCTATCCAGGAAGTATTGAGCTCAAACTGCATTTTATGAGTGGAGCTGTCAAAGTTCGTCCACAAAAATAAAGAAAGTAAAAAATCAGCCGCTGCAACAGCAAGAGCAGTTTGTTTGATCGCGCCTTCATTCTCCTTAGGAAAAAAGGCGAGAAACAATGCACCTATAATTGGCAAGAAAGTAATAAAAGTTAAAAACATAATCCCCTAAAACATAATCAGCAAAAGACTGATGAAACCTACTGCAATAAATAAAGCGTAATTGCGAACAAAACCAGATTGAAATATGCGGGCTTGTTTACTGAGCCATCCAATAATTTTAGCTACACCGATAACAGTACCGTCAATTGCTTTAGCATCGCATTCTTTCCATAATAAATGAGAAGCTTCTACAGTAGGCTTTACAAAAGTCGAATCGTAAAGCTCATCGACACCATACTTATTTTGTACCAACTCAAATCCCCATTGTCCTTTAGTAAATTTATCCGGCAAATCGGGTCGTTTAATATAAAAGATATAAGCAGCAACAATTCCTGTAATGGCAACACAGGCAGAAAATGCCATCAGAAATATTTCAAGCCATAGATTATGTTCTTTTGGATTGAGTAAATGTGCCCACGAGGGCGCATGCCGCCCTGCTTCGTGTAACATGTGTTCGGAATGTTCAAGCGCATGCGCCAGGTCAAAATGCAGAACTGGTTCTAGCCAATTGTGTAGGATATGCCAGCCATGAAAAAGTGGGATTCCCAATATTCCCCCTATCGTAGCCAGCCCTGCAAGAATAACAAGTGGCATGGTCATCACTTTAGGCGACTCATGCGGATGAATATGGGGATCCACACGTGATTCACCATGAAAAGTCATGAAGACCAAGCGGAACATATAGAATGCGGTTAATAATGCCGCTGAAATCCCCATTCCCCAAAAGATAATATTTCCATCCATTAGGGCGTGGTAAAGCACTTCATCCTTACTAAAAAATCCTGATAGAGGCGGAATACCCGCAATGGCTAGGGTTGACACTAAAAATGTCCAATAGGTAACCGGCATATAGTTTTTAAGTCCGCCCATCTTACGCATATCTTGCTCGCCATGAATACCGTGGATAACACTACCAGAACCTAGAAAGAGACAGGCTTTAAAAAATGCATGCGTCACCAAGTGGAAAATTGCGGCGGTGTAAGCACCAACTCCACAAGCGAGAATCATGTAGCCAATCTGGCTGACTGTTGAATAAGCTAAAACACGTTTGATATCAAATTGAGTCATACCAATGGTTGCTGCCATAATTGCCGTTGCCGCTCCGGTGCCTGCTACCACCATCATAGTCATAGGTGCCAAGTTAAACAGAACACTGCAACGCACGATCATGTATACCCCAGCAGTGACCATAGTGGCGGCATGGATCAATGCACTAACAGGAGTTGGGCCTTCCATCGCATCAGGCAACCATGTATATAAAGGAATTTGTGCTGACTTACCGGTGGCTCCAATAAAAAGCAATAAGGTGATGATAGTGACGGCTTCCCCAGCATAAATCAGTTTTTCTGGGGCTGCGTGCATTACTTCTGAAAAGTCGATGGTTCCAAAGATATTAAAGATGTACATGACGGCGAGTAAGAAAGCGAAGTCTCCCACCCGATTGACAATGAAGGCCTTGGTACCTGCATCGCAGGCAGACTTTTTCTCAAAATAATAACCAATTAGGAAATAAGAGCAGCAACCTACTCCCTCCCACCCAATAAACATAAGCAAGAAGTTATTACCCATTATGAGAAGCAGCATGGCGCTAGCAAAGAGGTTGAAGTATGCAAAGAAGCGGTAGAAGCTATATTCTTCATGCATATAGCCAATCGCGTAGACATGAATGATGAATCCCACTCCGGTAACGACAAACATCATAACTAGAGTTAGAGGATCAACTTGAAAACCAAAATCGACAGAAAAGTCTCCCGCACCAAACCACGTCCAGACAACTTGTTCGAAGACATGCTGCCCTTCTGGCAGCATAAGGTAGCCTACATAAACTAAAATGGAAGTCAGAAAAGATAGAGCCATACTTCCAGCTGCAATTATACCAACAGCATTTTTACCAATACGTAGACCAAAAAAACCGTTGATGATAGATCCGATCAACGGAAACAGGGGTACCAGACAAGTTAGTTTTAGCAACATACTTTAATTACCACTTCAACAGGTTGAATTCATCAAGATTGACCGTTGGCTTATTTCTGTGCAGGGCAATAATAATTGCGAGCCCTACCGACACTTCCGCAGCCGCAACGCACATAACCATAAAACTAAAAATCTGACCATTGGAAAGGTTTAAATAGTTATCGAAGGCAATTAACGAAATATTTACCGCATTCAACATAATTTCGATTGACATAAACACAACGATTACGTTGCGACGAATTAGCACCCCAACGATTCCAATTACAAACAGAACCGCACTTAAGGTCAAATAATGTTCTAAGGGAACTGTGCCTTCAAACATAAGTCAGTCCAGTTTAGGCTTTGCCAGGACCACTGCCCCGATCATAGCTGCTAATAATAAAAGAGATGCCACTTCAAATGGCAATACAAAATCTGTAAATAAAGCTTCGCCCACCGTTGCAACGGTTCCAAAGGTATCAGGAAGCTCTGCGGAAGAATTTAATTCGGCCAAAAAAGTGATGTCAATAATCTTGTATAAAATTCCTACGGCCAGCACGCCAGTTAAAATAGAAATGAAACGATTTTTATCTCTTGCCACCCAATCCGCAGATGCAGTTTGTTTTAAATTGAGCAGCATGATCACAAACATAAATAAAACCATGATTGCGCCGGCATAGATGATGATCTGGAGTATGGCAATAAAGTGAGCTTGCAACAGCACAAATATTCCAGCCAAACCCAGCATCATTCCAATGAGACACATGGCGGAACCTACAGGGCTAGTGTTAAAGATTACACCAAGAGCCAATGCAACACACAACCCTGCGATAGGATAAAAAATTAATAATTCCATTTGGCGTACATATTTCGTGTGAATTCAATCCGCTTTTGCAAATCTGCAACCGGAGTTAAAAGTTGTTCTTTTGTATAAAGCATTTTTTTGCGGTCCAGCATGGAAATTTCACAATCATCACTCATAAAAATTGCTTCTTCTGGACAAGCTTCTTCACAGTTTCCGCAAAAAATACAAATCGCATAATCGATGTTGAATACATCAGGCCAACGCTCATATTGGTTTTGTTTGCCGCTGTTTTCACCTGGTTCAATATGAATACAGTAGGCTGGGCACGCAATTTCACATAAACCACAAGCCACACATGCAGGATGCCCATCTTCATTTTGAGCCAATACCGGTCGTCCTCGGTAGGCAATAGGGTATTGCACTTGCTCTTCAGGATAATAAACCGTCATAATTTTCCGTTCTTTTTGCGTTCCAAGAAAAAACGGAATAAAACCAAAAAGGTTACTAAAGAAATGCCGGGATGTGATAATCATTCCCTTGATAATTTCAGGGAGATAAATTTTTTCCCACCAAGTCATCTTAATATTTCTATTTACATAATAGGCCATGGTCGGCCTCCTTTTAATTCAGAACCAGGATAACGATCCCGGTTACCAGTATGTTTACCAAGGAAAGGGGTAGAAGAATCTTCCAGCCCAATTTCATAATCTGGTCATAACGAAAACGAGGAAGAGTCCATCGAATTGTCATTTGCAACCAGATAAAGAAAACTACTTTCGAAAAAAACACACCAACTTGAATCAACATCACAAGAATATTTGATCCAGTGGTACCAAGAAAATCAAACCATCCGAGCAAAGTGGTGGTCGTTAAAAACGGAATATGCCAAGCTCCAAAAAACAAAATGGTCATTATGGCGCCGATGGTGACCATCTCAATAAACTCGGACATGAAAAACATGCCGAACTTTAGACCACTATATTCCGTGAAATAACCTGCGACGATTTCAGATTCAGCTTCAGGATTATCAAAGGGTATTCTTTTATTCTCGGCAATCGATGCGGCAAGAAACATGAAGAACCCTAAAGGTTGCAGGAATAATCCCCACTTAAAAAAATCTTCCTGTATTGCACCGATCGTAGTTAGCTTCATGGAACCATAAACCATAAGAACCCCAACAATGGTGAGTCCCATCGTAACCTCATAGGAAATCATTTGCGATGCGGTTCGCATCGAACCTAATAGGGACCAATTGTTGTTGGAACTCCAACCCGCAATTACATATCCGTAAGTTGCAAGAGACGCTATCGCAAACACAAAGAGGAGGCCTACATCCAAATCAGATATGACGAGATTGACCTCATTATCAAAAATGGTGTATTGACCACCGAAAGGGACAACAGCAAAAGTGAGAATTGCCGGAACCACTGCAATGATAGGACTGAGTGTGTGTAGAATTTTGTTCGCACCTTCTGGAATAAAATCCTCCTTAGTGAACATCTTCAAGGCGTCAGCAATACAGTGGAATAAACCTATTGCTGTGAAACCTAGGATATCTGCTCGATTAGCACCGATTCTATCTTGCATGATGGCGCTTTGTTTTCTTTCCACCCATGTCAAAATGGGAGCAAAAAAACCTACAGTAACACCTATGATAAAAAGAATTTTTACTAATGTAATTGCTAAATCAACCCACATAATTTAATAACCCTAATTCAGTGGCCCGATCAGGGGCTGCCTTTTATTAACCACATAGTCTTTGCGTAAAGGATGACCATTAAACTCTTCGTAAAGAAGAATTCTTTTTAAATCGGGATGATTACGAAACTTAATTCCGTACATATCCCAGATTTCTCTTTCATACCAGTTTGCAGTTTTCCATAGAGGCGTGATCGTATCAGCGATACAGTCCTTCATAGAGATCGGAATTTTTACTCTTAACCTATCGTTATGTTTTAGGGAATAAAAGTGATAGACTAATTCAAAGCGTTCGGTTTTTTTTGATAAGTAATCAACGGCAGTAATATCCATAAGAAAATTAAACGCCAGTTCCGGTTCATCTCTCAGGAATTTAAAAAAATCATTTCCACAATCTTTTTTAACCGTGACCGTTTGGTCACCACGAAAGTTGTGACTATCTAATATTAAGTCACCATATTTACTTTTAATCAGATCAATGAATTTTGTGTCAGACATTTTCTGCTCTTTCAATCTAGTCAAACGCTAGTCTATATGGCAGCGACATTGTTCCGAATAGGCCATGTGGTCTCCCTCCCACTAGGGGATTACTCCCAGTCCAAACCGCCGCGTTTCCAAACGTACAGTAAACCGATCCCGAGAATCAGGATAAATAAAAGCATCTCCACGAAACCAAAAAGACCAAGTCTTCTAAATAATATGGCCCAGGGGAAAAAGAAAATAGCTTCGATATCGAATAGGACAAATAAAACCGCCACCAGATAAAACTTGACGGAAAATCTTTGATGAGGGGATACCAACTGGCTTTCGCCACATTCAAAGGGCTCCATTTTATCAGCAAAATGTCTTTTCGGCCCCAACAAAGACGTCATTGCAACCATTCCACAGGCAATTCCCATGGCGAACAAAAACATGATTGCGGCACCCGTATATTGTTCCAGCATAAATTTTCAAAAAGGCAGATTTGCTTTAAACGAAATTAAGAGAAATTAGATCGCTATTAATTTATTTTAAATGCTATTCTATTTCTCTTGGCAAGTTACCTTAAACCCTCATAAATAAACAGTTAAATATGTTGTTGTGTAGGGTGCTAAGTACTGATAAATAGAAGGGGAAATATAACCAAGCCAATAGTTTTTGTCAATGAAAAAGCGTTGAAATTACTAGAAATTTCTGGCTTAAAATACGCGTTTATTTGAAAAACAAAAAATAAGAATTCTGCAAATAAAAGCTAGAGATTGCATGATCGAAGGGACTTTTTATTATATTTTTTGAATAATAAGACCAGACTATAAAATTTGTTTTTGACTTAGGAAAGATCGGCAAAAAAAAACGCCGCCAGCTTTTTGCTGACGACGTTTTAAATAAAAACCCGGCCTCGTCCTACTCTCCCACACAGCTGCCCGTGCAGTACCATCGGCGCTGAAAGACTTAACTTCCGTGTTCGGAATGGGAACGGGTGTGGCCCTTTCGCTATCAAGACCGGAAACTCTAAAATCTTAACAAAATTAACAATTGAATTAGTTCGAAGTAGTGAAGAAAAAAATAAGATCAAGCCTCGCGACTTATTAGTACCAGTTAGCTGAACACATTACTGTGCTTACACATCTGGCCTATCAACCTTGTAATCTTCAAGGAGTCTACCGTCTTCCCGAAAGAAGAAGAGATATCTTGTTTTAGGGTTGGCTTCCCGCTTAGATGCTTTCAGCGGTTATCCTTTCCAAACATAGCTACCTGGCAATGCAATTGGCATCACAACCAGCACACTAGAGGTTTGTCCACTCCGGTCCTCTCGTACTAGGAGCAGCTCCCTTCAAATATCTAACACCCACGACGGATAGGGACCGAACTGTCTCACGACGTTCTAAACCCAGCTCGCGTACCGCTTTAATGGGCGAACAGACCAACCCTTGGGACCTGCTTCAGCCCCAGGATGCGGTGAGCCGACATCGAGGTGCCAAACCGCCCCGTCGATATGGACTCTTGGGGGCGATAAGCCTGTTATCCCCGGCGTACCTTTTATCCGTTGAGCGATGGCCCTTCCACATGGAACCACCGGATCACTAAGACCTGCTTTCGCACCTGCTCGACTTGTAAGTCTCGCAGTCAAGCTCTCTTATGCCTTTGCACTCGAAGGCTGGTTTCCAATCAGCCTGAGAGAACCTTCGCGCGCCTCCGTTACATTTTAGGAGGCGACCGCCCCAGTCAAACTACCCGCCTGACATTGTCCCTGACCCGGATTCACGGGATCGAGGTTAGAATAGCAGTGTAATAAGGGTGGTATTTCAAGGTTGACTCCACCCTGGCTAGCGCCAGAGTTTCAAAGTCTCCCACCTATCCTACACATACTAAACCGATATTCCATATCAGGTTGTAGTAAAGGTGCACGGGGTCTTTCCGTCCTGTCGCGGGAAACCGGCATCTTCACCGGTATGTCAATTTCACTGAGTCCCTGGTTGAGACAGTGTAGCCATCGTTACGCCATTCGTGCAGGTCGGAACTTACCCGACAAGGAATTTCGCTACCTTAGGACCGTTATAGTTACGGCCGCCGTTTACCGGGGCTTCAATTCGGAGCTTCACCCAAGAGCTAACCCCTCCTTTTAACCTTCCGGCACCGGGCAGGCGTCAGACCCTATACATCGTCTTGCGACTTCGCAGAGTCCTATGTTTTTAGTAAACAGTCGCGGCTACCTGGTCACTGCAACCCCCCTCGGCTCCAGGAGCAAGTCCTTTCACCTAATGGAGGCACCCCTTATCCCGAAGTTACGGAGTCAATTTGCCGAGTTCCTTAACCAGAGTTCTCTCAAGCGCCTTAGTATTCTCTACTTATCCACCTGTGTTGGTTTAGAGTACGGTCGGTATAACAACTCACTAGAGGTTTTTCTCGGTAGCATGGGATCATCTAGTTCGCTTGTCCCGAAGGAGAAGCTCCTCATAACATCTCGGAGTTGAATGGCAGCCCGGATTTACCAAAGCCACCCTCCTACATGCTTAAACCGGGACATCCAACACCCGGATAGACTACCCTTCTACGTTACCCCATCGCTAATAACGCGATTATACCGGTACGGGAATATTAACCCGTTTCCCATCGACTACGCTTTTCAGCCTCGTCTTAGGGGCCGACTTACCCTGAGAGGATTACCCTTCCTCAGGAAACCTTGGATTTTCGGCGAACAGGTTTCTCACCTGTTTTATCGTTACTCATGCCGCCATACTCACTTCCATACAGTCCACCCGTCCTTACGGTCGAGCTTCAACCCAGTATGGAACGCTCCCCTACCAGAAGAAACCACCGAAATGGTTTCCAATTCACAGCTTCGGTGCTAGGCTTAGCCCCGATAAATTTTCGGCGCAGGTACACTTGATCAGTGAGCTATTACGCTTTCTTTAAAGGATTGCTGCTTCTAAGCCAACCTCCTGATTGTCTGTGTATTCCCACAGCCTTTCCCACTTAGCCTAGCTTAGGGACCTTAGCTGGTGATCTGGGCTCTTTCCCTTTCGACCATGGACCTTATCACCCATAGTCTGACTCCTGTATTACCATTCATGGAATTCGAAGATTGGTTGGGTTTGGTAACCTGGTGAGGCCCCTAGCCCATCCAGAGCCCTACCTCCATGAACTATCTTATACAAGGCTAGTCCTAAAACTATTTCGGGGAGAACCAGCTATTACCGAGTTTGATTGGCCTTTCACCCCTATCCACAGCTCATCCAAAGTCTTTTCAACGACTACTGGTTCGGGCCTTCACGAAGTGTTACCTTCGCTTCACCCTGGCCATGGATAGATCACCCGGTTTCGGGTCTACTCCACTTAACTTTTCGCCCTATTAAGACTCGCTTTCGCTACGGCTACACCTAACGGCTTAACCTTGCTAAATAAAGTAACTCGGCGGCTCATTATGCAAAAGGTACGCGGTCACACGTGTCTCCGACGAATCGGAAATATAGTGCTCCCACTGATTGTAGGCTCACGGTTTCATATTCTATTTCACTCCCCTCACCGGGGTGCTTTTCACCTTTCCCTCACGGTACTAGTCCACTATCGGTCGCCAACGGTATTTAGCCTTAGGAGGTGGTCCTCCCAGATTCCCACAAGATTTCCCGTGTCCCGCGGTACTCGGGTATCTGACCCAGAGTGGGCATGCCATTTCGCTCACGGGGCTATCACCCTCTATGGCGAAACTTTCCAGTTTCTTAAGCTATAACATGCCTTTGTAACACTCCGGCGGATTCGTAGCTCCGCCCAGTCAAAACCCACAACCCCAGATGTACAACGCCCACGAGCTTGACATACATTCTGGTTTAGGCTGTTCCCCGTTCGCTCGCCGCTACTAGGGGAATAACTTTTGTTCTCTTTTCCTCAGGGTACTTAGATGTTTCAATTCCCCTGGTGAACCTCCTTGACCTATGTATTCAGCCAAGGATTATGCGGTATAACCCGCACAAGGTTGCCCTATTCGGGAATCTCCGGATCAACGCCTGTTAGCGGCTCCCCGAAGCTTATCGCAACTTGCTACGCCCTTCATCGTCCGTTGACGCCAAGGAATCCACCGTAAGCCCTAAAACGCTTGATCAAAATTTACTTCCTCAGCTACTTCAAACTATATTCAATTGTCAAAGAACATTTTGCCTACTAGGCAAATACATAATTCTGAAATTCGTCACTTTAAAAATTCGGAGTTGGGACTCAACTTGCCACCCGCTCAAATTCCGCCAGATTCCTTCTCACCATTTTAAAATGGTGGAGGTGAACGGGATCGAACCGATGACCTCCTGCGTGCAAGGCAGGCGCTCTCCCAACTGAGCTACACCCCCATGAGCTAGAATCTCCGGAACCTAACTCAAAATAATCAAGAAGGTGGTGGGCCTAGATAGATTTGAACTATCGACCTCACGCTTATCAGGCGTGCGCTCTAACCAACTGAGCTATAGGCCCATTTCAAAAGGCTTACAGCGCACTCCTATTTTGAAGTGTCCGATATTTTATAGAATAGGCGTCAAAGACATTGCAGGTATCGATCTAGATAGCTCTGTATCACTAAAAGTGATAAGTGCTCCTTAGAAAGGAGGTGATCCAGCCGCAGGTTCCCCTACGGCTACCTTGTTACGA
>CAJWOD010000020.1 GCA_913044145.1 uncultured Nitrospina sp.
AAATCGACGTTCTTTTTTTTAAGAGTGTCGTAAAATTTTGTGTCGACTAGAAAAACCCCGGGCGCATCTTCTTTTTTAGCAAAGGTTCCTGAGCCTACTTTTGTGTTCCCGAGAGCAATAGAGTAATTTTTGTTGTTCTCGCTTTTTAGAATAAGGGTTGTGATGGGTTTATCCAGGCCATAGGGCTTAAGGGAATCAGGGTTTTCACTTTCAAAATCTTTAATGCGTGAGAACTGAATGGCTTGTATAAACGCCAACACCTCATCTTTGTCAGCCTTTGATTTTATCTCTCCAGACACCAGCCACTCACCTTTTTCTTGTTTTAAATTTAAAGGATGTTTATCTCTTTTAATTTGAATTTGATTGATAGCACCAGAGCTAAAATTAAAAATAGTTTTATCTCTGAAGTCGTAGACCGATTTATCAAATCTTGTTTTTGATGTAGCAGCAAGAAGTACTTTTGGCTCATTTTTAAGTTTGAGATATATTTTGCCGCCCATTGGGCTGTCATGTCCCAATAATAAAGTTTTTTCCTTACCTTCTTTGAATTTAAAATGAATCTTAAAAGTGGGGTTTTCTAAACCGTATTGCGTAAGATCTTTAGGGTTTTTTTCGACAACCCGAAATTTTTCAAGGTTTTCTATTTCAGATAGGAAGGATTCTGTTTCTGGGTTATCCCCCTCAGCTTTAAGGGGTTTTGAAATACGCCAGGTGCTATCCTTAGTTTGTTGAAGGGTGATGGTTTCTTTATTTTTGATTAACGAGAATTCTTCGATATCGGCTATTTTAAAGTAGAGAACTTTTCCGGCAATCTCTTTTTCTTGAGCTTTCTTTTTTTCAGTAGGCAGGTCAACAAGGAAATAATAAACACCCAAGCTGAGGAAAACAACCATCATCCCGGCCGTTCCTTTAAACTTCATGAACCTCTTCTCCTCCACCAGATGCGAATGCCTGTCCCGGCAATAATTCCCGGAAAAATCAAAATACCTAAAACAAATATTGCGCTTCCCCATGCACTGGTTAAGTGTATAGGGGAGCTTCTTTTTTCTTTAGGCCGAATCGAAATCAAATTTTCTTCTTCTGCCAGCCAGGAAACTGTATTCAGAAAAAAGTCACCATTGCCGGAAAAGTTGCTGTATCGGTTGTTGGAAAAGTCAGAATCGCCAATTACGACCAGAGTGGCTTTAGGTTGTTTTATTTGCTGTTCTTCAGTTTCTTCGTTCTCATCGTGGGCATCATCTTCTTCTGATTTTAGAAGCTTGGTTGCAACTACCGCGACTGAGACGGGCCCTTTAAGGTCGGTGTCAACATCAAATTTTACAGTGCCCGATTCAAAGTTTGACTCCCCCCAACTATTGGCACTGGTCTTTAGTAATTCGACGGTTTCAATCTTATTAGTTGGGATTGCCTTAACGGATTGTATAATCGGAAAGATAGTTGGGAGAACAAATTCGCTGGTAATATTATGCGCGCTATATTGATTGACTACGGGAGCTGCGTAATCACCCCCAAACAATTTTGACATGGGATCGATAACAATATTGTCACCCAATTCTACGCCCCAGTTTTTCAGGAATGTTTCCATGCCATGTTTTGACTTGGGATCCATGAGCATCATAACAGCACCCCCTTTTTCCAGATAGGACTTCAGGGCTTTTTGTTCTTCAGTTTGAATAGGTTTTTTAGGTCCTGCTATAACAAGGGTCGACGCGTCTTTCGGGACTTCTCCGGTTTGAAGGAGTAGTAGAGGTTTGACTATGAAACCATCTTGCTCAAGATTTTTTTTGGCTGTTTGGTAGCCCTCATTTTCAGTGCTGTCAATTTGGTTTTCGCCATGACCCTCAAGAAAATAGATCACCTTCTGCTCATCACGAGTGACTTTTAAAAGTGCATTAGTTAGATTTTCCTCAGTAGCATTTTGGATTTTGGTTTCCTTAGACCCGCTTTCCAAAACGATGGTGCCATAAGTGCTCACGCCATATTGTTTAGTCACTGCAGGATTTTTATCAGGATCTATATAGGTTATTTCGATTTTGTCAGTTTTTTCAAGATATCCGGCAATTAAATTTTCAAACACATTTTTTTCTGGCGTTTCAATTTGAAAAAAGGCCGTTAAATTAACTTCGCGCGGAAGATTTGCAATAAATTTTTTAGTTTGAGGAGAGAGAGTAAATAAGTTTGCTTCCGTGAAGTCAAAACGGTGTTTATGGCGGTGGACAAGAAGATTTATAAATATAAGAACACCCAGGAACACTAAAGTTAGGATAATGGCGTTGGTTCCATGTTGAGCCATTCGTGAAGAAAAAAATTTTTTCAAACTTGTTCCTTCAGAAACTAGTAAAAATATTCCATTGGAAATTGAAAGAGCAGTTAACGAAAGAATTAAGGTCTTAAGGTCTGGAAGAACAATATAAAAAAATAGTGCTGCAAACCCTGATGTTAAGGTTAACCAACCTGCTATCGAAGTGAATTTTTTCATAAATTTATCTCCAACGATTTGAATCCAGAGTGCGATAGCAAAGGAAAAGACCAAAAATAATAAAGGACAGGTAATAAGTAAGGTCGCTTGTTTCTATCATTCCTTTTAAAAAGCGGTCCATATGTTCAATAACAGAGAGATATTCGAGCACTTGTCCTGTTGTGGAGTTAGCAGCTTGGGAACCCCATCCGATAACCCACATAAAGAGAGAAAAGCCGAATGTGATTACGGCGGCAACGATTTGATTTTCCGTCAATGAAGAGGCGAATATTCCTACCGAAACATAACAGCCAGCCGTGAGCAATATCCCTAGATATCCGGTTAAAACAGGACCAATATCTGGTTCTCCAATCATGAATAAAAATCCTATGGAGTAACTTGAAATAAGAACCATTAGTGTTATGACAATCATACAGGCAAGAAATTTCCCCCAAATGATTTCTTTTAAATCTACCGGGGAAGAGAGAAGAAGACGAAATGTTTTAGATTTTTTTTCTTCCGCAAAACTTCGCATTGTGACGATAGGAATTATTAAAAGTAGGACCACTGCCATATTTTGAAAGCTGGGTTCGATGACCATTTCATTTATATTCAGAGCCATGCCCATTTGTTGAAACTGTCCCGATTGCATGCTTTGCATACTAAAAAAACTGAGGATGTTAACAAATATATAGCTATATATAATTAGGAATACCGTGGTGATCACATAAAAAATGGGAGAATTAAAAAATGAGCCTAGATCTCTTTTAGCTATGATCCAACTGTTTTTCATTTTTCAGGCTCCTTTTCTTCAATAGTGAGCTTAAGGAAAATATCTTCAAGTGTCATCGAAACAGGTTTAAGTTCTACAATTCCCCAATTATTTTCCAGGGCCAGCTTTGCTATTTTATCTTGAAGGTTTGATCTTAAAGCACATTCAATCAAGTATTGGTTGCCTTCACTGTTTGTTGCAGAAATGACCTGATCCAAACCATTTAATTGTTCAGCAACATTGTTTTCAGAATTTCTCACTGTTAAAGAAAGGCGTTCACTCTTTCTTAATGAAGCCGCCAATCCCCCCAGAGAATCTACAGCTGCAATTTCACCCTCATTTATAATAATTACACGCTTACAAATTTGAGTGATTTCGGGAAGAATATGCGAGCTGAGGATAATTGTATGTTCTGCTGTCAACTCATGAATCAACTTTCGAATTTCAATAATTTGAATAGGATCCAAACCTATTGTGGGTTCATCGAGTATCAGGATTTCAGGATCGTGGATCATTGCCTGAGCCAAACCAACTCTTTGTTGGTAGCCTTTCGAAAGGCGACCAATAATCCGGCGGCCTACATCTTTTAGCGAGCATTTCTCGATTACCCTATCGACGGAAAAGGAGATTCTTTTAGCATCAACACCTCTTACTGCAGCTGCAAAATTTAGATAATCTGCAACGATCATATCGGAGTAAAGAGGCGGTGTTTCTGGAAGATATCCAATGACCTTTCTTATTTCAAGGGATTGTTCAAAGGTGTCAAACCCATTTATTTTTGCACTTCCACTGGAAGCCGGAAGAATGCAGGAAATTATATTCATGGTTGTGCTTTTGCCCGCACCATTAGGTCCTAAAAAACCGACAACCTCGCCTTTTTCTATTTGAAACGATATGTTATTTATGGCCCGGCGAGTTCCATAATATCGAGTCAGATTTTTAACTTCAATCATTCTGGTGCCCCATTACAACCATTGGAAATCTAAAGATCTACTCTTTTGTTTTTAGCACAGAAAAAACGAATAGGAAAAATCAAAGGAAAACTAAGTAAGAAAAAAATTAGCATAGCAAATTCATGATTTTCAATTAAAAATTTTTAATCTTTATTGCGAGAGTAACAGTGTTAGCGAACTATAGTAAACAGATAATTGTAAAACATGACACACGCCAGGTTCTTTTTTGTAATCTTAATGTGAGGAGAGTTTGTTCTAGCATGGGTTGTTGTTAATCGAAACAGCTCAATTTCAAGAATCTATTGCAATCGAATGATGATATGCTCAAGAATAGATAATGTTTAAACAGGCAGGCAATTTATTATGAAGAATGTAATGACCGTATCCTGACCTGAAGAGTTACTAGAACCGTAGCGCCAGAAGTTTAAGTGATTTGGAAGAGGCTATTTTAACTTTTTAAAAACTATTTTTATGATGAAAAATTCACGCTCATTGATCCGGCCCCCTAAACTGAATCTAGGTGATAAGGTAGGCGTGGTGTCTCCAGCAGGGCCGGTTAATAAAAAACAATTGCAAAATGGATTGGATATAGTTTCTGAGATGGGCTTCTATCCTGTGGTCGGAAAATATGTCTATTCCCGGTCACGGTTCCTGGCCGGAACTGATACACAACGGGCGAGTGATATTATGGATATGGTTCAAAATCCTGAAATAAAAGCTATTTTTTGCGCGCGAGGGGGTTACGGTGCAAATCGGGTTCTTGAATACCTGGATGCTAAAGTGATACGAGCTAACGCGAAAATTTTTGTGGGATCCAGTGATATTACCTTGTTACTTCATTACCTATATCTTCATTGCGGTTTGTTGAGTTTTCATGGTCCGATGGTTGCGGGTAGTTTTGGTCGGGCTCCCATGAAACAATCGCGCGAACAAATCAAAAATATATTAATGGGGAAACCAACCTTGCTTACTTGCCGAAAAGCTAAGGTTTTTTCAAAAGGTATTGCAACAGGGAAAATAACCGGAGGCTGCCTGACATTGCTTTGCCGATCTCTGGGTACTTCCTATGAGTTGCAAACTCGTAATCGAATTTTGATTATAGAAGATGTAAATGAACCTTTATATAGACTGGATGGAATGCTATGGCAGTTAAAGGCAGCCGGAAAGTTTAAAGGAATCCGAGGCATAGTTTTTGGAGAGATGATTAACTGCAAACCCCAAAAGTATAGCGATGGTAAATTTGAGGATATTCTTGGCGACCTTTTTCCAAATCCTAAAATCCCTATCATCACCCATTGCCCGATAGGTCATGGTAAGGAAATTTGGACACTCCCATTTGAAACTCAGGCTACTCTCAATGCCTCGACGAAATCTCTTGAATTGAAAAATTGTGGTGTTAAGTGAGGCGGATGCAAATACCTTTTTCTTTCAAGTAACGTTTGGTATCGTAAATGGTAAATTCTTTAAAATGAAAAATAGAGGCAGCTAGGACAGCATCTGCTTTGCCATCGATGATTCCTTCATATAAATGATCTAGTGTTCCAGCACCTCCAGAAGCTATCACTGGGATGGTAACGGACTCTGAAACTGAGCGATTTAAATTCAAATCGTAGCCTGATTTGGTGCCATCTCGATCCATACTAGTGAGAAGAATTTCCCCTGCACCATAGGCTTCCATTTGCTGCGCCCATTTAACCACATTTATAGCTGTCGCTGTTCTGCCTCCATGGATATAGACCTCCCAGGATAGAACTGCACTTTTTTTATCCAAAAGTAAATGTGGGTGTTTATCGGCCCAACCTGGAATAGATGGCGGATCAGTTACAGATTTAGTCTGTTTAGCATCAATGGCTACGACGATGCATTGGCTTCCAAAACGCTTCGCTGCTTTTTGTACAAATGTGGGGTCCTTAACAGCAGCCGAATTGATAGCCACTTTATCGGCCCCGGCTTTTAATAGATTTCGAATGTCATCCAAAGTGCGAACGCCACCCCCTACAGTAAGAGGCATGAAAACTTTTTCAGCGGTACGTGCTACAACATCTAAAATAATGTCACGCTTTTCATGAGAAGCAGTGATATCTAGGAAGGTGAGTTCATCGGCCCCTTCTTTTTCATAAGCTGCAGCAATTTCAACAGGGTCACCCGCATCTTGCAAATTGACAAAGTTAACCCCTTTGACCACGCGGCCATCTTTAACATCAAGGCAAGGGATAATTCGTTTAATCAGCATGAATGTTAGATTATACTTTTTATGTCGCTGTACGATAAAGTTTTGTCATAAAGTGCTTTTCCGATAATTATTCCCTCTACACCATAAGACTCAAGCTTCATTAGATTTTTTATGTCTTGCAAACGACTAACTCCGCCGGAGGCGATAACAGGCAATTGAGCGGCTTCAGCAAACTCTTTTATACTTTCAAGGTTGGGGCCTTGAAGCATTCCATCCCGACTGATATCCGTAAAGATGAAACCTGCAATGCCGTAGCCTCGCATTTTGATTGCAAGATCGGTCGCCTTCTGGTCAGAAACTTCAACCCAGCCTTTAACCGCAACCAAACCGTCTCTAGCATCGATACCGACAATTATTTTTCCTGGGAATGTTTTGCATGCTTGTTCCACAAACTCGGGTTGTTTTTGGGCAATAGTTCCTAAAATAACCCGGTAGACCCCTGCTTTGACATATTCTTCTATTGCGGCAAGAGTGCGGATGCCGCCTCCTACTTGAATATCAACGGAACTGCTATATATGATTTCCTTTACGATCTTTGAGTTTTTTGGCGAACCTTCAAAGGCCCCATCTAAATCAACAACGTGAATCAGTCGGGCTCCTTCTTCATCCCAATGATCTGCCATTTCTTTGGGATGATCCGAGTAAATTGTTTCCTGATCGGCTTTCCCCTGAGAAAGGCGTACACATTTGCCATTTTTTATGTCTACTGCGGGTATAATTTTCATTTGAGCTCTAGAGATTTATTTTTTATGAGAGAACTATACTAGCAAACTTTAGAGATAACCTTGCAATATTTAGTCATTAAACCTTCCCCTGATCACTGGTATATAAACCAGATTAATTGTTCCTTCGATTACCAATTTTACTCTAGGCGTTATATAATCTTCTTCCTTAATCTGGGTTTTCCTGCAATACCCATCTTATTATTTACAATCAGGATATTAAATATGACTTTTAAAGTGGAAAAATCCGATTTGAAAGGGGTATTGTTAATCCAGCCTGCTGTCCATACCGATTCACGAGGTAGATTTTTTGAGAGCTTCCAAAAAAAAAGGTATAAAGAAATAGGGATAGAAGAGGAGTTTGTCCAGGACAACCACTCTATTTCCCAAAAAAATACTATTCGCGGCCTCCACTATAGAGTTGCTCCGGGGCAATCCAAACTGGTAAGGGTAATCAGAGGTGAGGTGTTCGATGTGGTAGTAGACATTCGTAAAGGATCTCCCACTTTTGGTCAGTGGAGAGGTTATACTTTGTCAGATACAAATTACCTTCAAATTTATATTCCTGTCGGGTTTGCGCATGGATTTTGTGTTCTTAGCGAAACGGCTGAGTTTTTATACAAAGTTTCTGAGTATTATTCCGCAGAAAAGGAAAAGGGCATTATGTGGAATGATCAAGACATTGGTATCGACTGGCCAATTTCAAACCCTGTTCTCTCGGAAAAGGATAAAACCAATCTTACATTAAAAGATTTGTAGTCAGATTAGAGGGTTAAACAAATGAATCCATGAACCTTACTTTTGTTAAACCATTCTACTTTTTCTGTTTTATACAAATAGTCTTTTGTTAATGGGATAGGTTTCTTAATTAGGTCTTCTAAAACCGCGCATTTGCGGGATGGTGCCGTCAAAGGTATCTTCAGTAGCGGGTGGATCTGCTTTTTTCTTCTGTTCGCCTCTTTTCTGCGCAAGATAAACCACGATATCGGGGTTGACTTGGTTCTCTGGGCACATCTTTAAATGCTGCCGGAAGAACGGCATGTTGTAAATTGGATCGTTATATAGTGCATCAAGTTTGTAATGATCGAATAATCCCTGTAGCTGACGCGGTCCTACCAGAAACATGAACCCTTCGGGCATTAATGTTTCTGACAAAGCCGTCAACATGCTTTCGCAGGCTTCGCGATCCTGATGGTACATGAATGGAATCCATTTAAAGATCAAATCATATTTTTGGCTATACGCATCGCGAATATGTGCTTGTTCTTCAAGAAACGAAACTCTTTCCAGATTACTCAACTGTTCACGGGAAGCAGCGTAGTTCCAAAGGAGTTGCGCATTTTTCTGTGCAAACTCCGGATCGCTGTATAGTACGGTGTACGCCCGGTCTTTCGAACTATCGATACAACCGGCAAGTACAGTGTCAAAGGTGTGGATGAGCACCGATTCCATCTTTTCAAGTTTCGCAGGCATTGCCGGCGCCATTTCCATATAATGAAAAATTTGATCGAGCACCATTGGTTGCATGGAAGACTCGTCTATATCTGCTTGTCCTTCGGGATAAAAAGGGACGGTATATATTGATTTTATCGGGTCAACCCTTGGTGGTTCGCCGTTAAAAAACCATTTCCATGTAAAAGGGTATTTCTGTGCTAATCGGGTGGAATAAGTTTGAGGCCTCAACCCCCAACTGGATTCAAAATGAATTTCTCTTCCCCGTTCTCCTTCAAGAAGGGTAAATGTCTGATTGCCCACACGCACTTCACGTTCGATGGGAGGTTTTCTAACCCCACCACAGTTGATAAAAGGAAAAGTAATCGGATCGTCAAATACGGTAACTTTATAGAGGTAGCCGTCTTGAGCGGTGATAGCTACTTTTTGCTCCTCACTAAAATATCTGACCGGTGGATATTTTTGCGGAGTCCAGGTAATTTCGTGCGAAGTTTGAGGGTCCATAAAAAGGGTTTTGATATCTTTCCCTTCAGGTCCTTTAGGCTCAAAAAATGCCGAAAAAATATTAAATGCTTCCTTAGAAGGGTAGGTCGGTAAACCACGATATCTTAAAGGGGCTAGTTTTTCTTCACGTGATTGGTCGTTATAGATTCCCCAGATGAACTCAAAAACGGCGCCGCCAGTTCCTGGCAGGGTGGACTGGAAAAGTTCGACTACAGGAATAAGGTCAAGTTTTGCCCAGTTGACTTGGAACATGAAACTAATAAATATGGATTTATCAAACGTGCCTTCGTGCAGTGCGTAAAGACCATCTTTGGTAAGGCGGATATCATATTTGCCTTCGCCTTGATGGACCATATGATCGTCGTCATAAAAATATTTCACTTCTGATGCTGGTACCCGCCAAGCTTCTGCGGCTTTTTCGCGCAGTTCATCCAGAGACATATTTTCCCAGCCTTCATGAGGGCTTATATCGATCTGAGTGGAAAAAGTTTTTGCGCGTGGTTTGATGCCTACCCATTGTTTGCAATCGAGTTGCATGCGGGCGAAGGCCAATTGCATTTCGCCGGTATTTTCATCTTCCGTCCATAGTGCTTCGTGCAATGGAGTGCCTTCTGGGTCAGTGCAGAGAAAACGCTGTCCTTTTTCGTTGTAAAAGACGATATGCCGGCTTGGAAAAACTTTTACTCGGGTATTTACGACTGTAGGCGACTCATTTTCGTACCAAAACTCACAACCGTCTTTTTCTTCTATTTTTAGGTGAGGAATTATTTTTTCCAAATTTACTGAGTAAGAAAGATTGTTGGCGAAGATAAGGGAACCATCCCGAGTCAATGCCGCTATGATTTTTTCAACTTTTGTCACTACGTATTCCTCAGTGGAATTGCTTGGTTTGAAAGAATGAAAGGGTGATTATAGTTAGCCTCGTTCCATTCTGTCAACCAATGTACTTTTTCTTTGAAAAGCAAGCCTTTTGGCTAGCTGGTGGAATAATTGACAGTAGCCTTTTAGAACTCTATAATTTGATATATACAAACAGTATCAATAACTCATTTAGTTAGAAATATTTAAGTTGATGGCAGAGCTATTTTATTGCTAAAGCCATCCTATATTTCGTAGCAAAAGATAAATAATTTAAAAGTCTGTTCAAATTTTAAAAGGTGGTGCCCGGTTATGAGTGAAGTGAGTGAAGGAAGAAAGCTTGAGAATCTCGGTTATGAGAGTTTGCAAAAGAACAATATTAAGGAAGCAGAGTCTAGTTTTCTGGCAGCTTTGAAGGAAATGGAAAAAGAGGGAGATGAGACGGGTCAGGCCTATGTACTCGGAAACCTGGGCAATATCAGTTTTCAGAGTAAACAATTTGATAAGGCTGAACAGTTTTATGCTCGTTCACTTACCTTTATGGAAAAGTTGAAGGATGTGAAGGGGGTCGAAAGTTCTCTGGGGAACCTTGGAAACGTCTACTTTTATCAGGGTAATTTTGACAAGGCGGAAGAGAACTACCAAAAAGCCATGAAAATTGTGCTGGAGGCCAACGACCCCCTGGGGCAGGGTATTTATAGTGAGTATCTGGGAAACATCTTTCTGAAAAAAGAAGAAGCCGAAAAAGCTATTGAGCATTACGAAAAAGCCAAAGAATTTATGTCTGCTGCAAAGCAGGATGAAAGAAAAATAAAACAACTTGACGACCGCATTGAGTCGATTAAAAAATCCCCACTGTTTTTAAAGAAAAACGAGGAAGCCCTTGTAGTGAATTTAGAGTCGCTTATCTCCACTGGACAAAAAACTAAAGCCATTGCCAAGCTGCAGGAACTGGAAGAAATATATTTCCAGTGGAAGCGTATGGATAAGGTAGTTGAAACCATCCAGAAAACCATGACTCTTTTAGAGGAAATTGATGATAAGGCCTCTGCTGGTGTTTGTTATGCGAATCTAGCCGGTATATATCTGCAAATGTCGACTGAGGGGCAACCTGAAAAAGTGAATGAGGCGGAAACTTATTTCAAAAAAGCAATAAAAGCAATTGGCGATTCTGACAAACGCAGAAACTCTTATCTCCTAGGAAGTCTGGGAAACATTTACCTCAATCAAAACAAACTCGAATTGGCGTGGGGGAATTTTGAAAAATCTCTCAAAATCATGAAGGAATTGGGCGACAACCTGGGCGAGGCGCGTGGTTATGCAAATCTTGGTAATGTTCGTGGTCTGCAGAAAAATTGGGATGCAGCTGAAGAACAGTATCTTAGTTCTTTGGAGTTGATGGAGAAAAATGAAAATCGGCCTGGAATTGCACAGCAATGTGAATCGTTGGGTGACATTTATCTTAAAAAAGAAGAGTTTGATAAAGCCGAAGATAATTTCATGCGTGCCAGTGACCTTTATGAAGAAATGAAAGAGCAAAAAAGTGTTCAGGAAGTACAAGACAAATTGATGTTTATTTTTTCGCAGCCGAAATACCTTGAGAATCGCAAACAAGCTATTCGAGAGGGATTGAAAAAACCTGAAACTGAAAAAGATTTAAAACTTAAGTTGATGTTATTGAACGATTTGGGCAACGTGCTGTTTATGTCCAATAACTGGGGTGAAGCTGCGGAAGTGGCGCGAGAAACAATTGCTTTACACGAACAATCTGGTGACAAACAAGCACTTGGTGGAGCTTATGGAAACTTGGGAAGTATTTTGTTGCAGCAGGAAGATTTTAAGGGAGCTGAGGAGAATTATAGTAATGCCATTAAAATCAAAGAAGAATCAAAGGAGCAGGGAGATCTCAAAGAATTATATGCCAACTATCTGAATGTTTTAATTCTTGCAGGAAAGATGGAAAAAGCTGAAAAACTGGTTAACAAATCATTAAAGGTAAATAAGGCTGCAAGCAATGCCAAAGGTCTTGTTGCGGATTATCGAAATTTAGGAAATATTTGTTTGCAGAAAAAGGACTGGTCTGGTGCGGAAAAAAATTACCTAGAAGCATTGGCATTAAATACCAGTGCTGATAATAAACGGGAGATGGCCGAAGATAATCGAAATCAATACAATCTCTATTTGCAAAAAGAAGATTGGGGAAATGCGGAAAAATATGCATTGAAATCTTTTGAAATTGCCGAGCAAATTAATGATGTCCTCAATGTCTTGGCAGACAGTCGGGTATTGGCGAAGATTTATGTTGAGAAAAAAGAAAGAGCCAATCAGGAGAAATTTTATATTAAAGCTCTTGAAACATCAGAAAAAATCAATGACCCAAAAGAGATTTGCGCTGACCTTAGGAATCTTGGAAAGTTTAATATGGAAAGGGGATACCGCGAAAAAGCTAGTGAGGGTTTTCAAAGGTCATTTGAAATTTCGAGTAAGTTGAATGATAAAATTGAAATTGCTGAAGACTATCGCAATCTTGGTAACCTGGCATTCAGTAATGGTAAAAGAAAAGAAGCAGAAGAATTATATTTAAAAGCATTGAAGCTTACAGAAGAAATGGGGGATCAGCGAGGAGCTGGACAGGATTTAACATATTTAGGTAACTTGAAGTTTAAAGATATGAAATATGATGACGCGGAAGAATACTTTGGACAAGCCGCTAAATGTTTTCGGGAAACTAGGAACTGGTCGAATTTAATCCAATTCAATATGACGGTGGCCAGAATGCAGATACTCGTTGGTCGGTTTGATGAGTTTGATAAATATTTGAAGGATGCGCGAGAAATAGCACGTGATCTCGGGGACCCGGAACCTATCATGGAAGCCATTAAGGCCATGGAAAAAATGAAAGATGAGATTGATAAGAAGTAATTTGCACCGAAGTTTAATAAATATTTGCTCTAAAAAAGAAGCCATAATAATTAACAATATTGTATTTATTGACTTTAGGGTGTAGGTGCAATCTGGTAAAATATGGCCTAATGAATTAAAGTAATTGGAAATCTTTTAGTTTTTAAAAAAAATGCTGTCGAGAGTTTCCTCTGTGTAACTCCTAAAAAATAAAGGCCTTTTATCTTGACATAGGCCTTTAAAAGGAGCTAAATTATCTTATTCAAAAGAGATAAAAAGCAGGCAGGTTATATGTTTTATTAGGGATAAACGTTTCAATTTTTTGACTTTAACAGTTGGTCTGTATTTATGAAAGTTAGTTATAGTGCTCAGCTAATGGAAGAATCGGTATTCCGGCATCTAAACCATTTGGAAAGATCAGGGTACCGCTCCGATTATGATGAATTCCACTCTCTTGCAGATCCCATTTATGAGCTTCCAGAAGATGATAGGGAGATTGCTTTCGAAAAAGTAAATCGTTTATTTTTCTTGGAAAAATTGAAGCTTGGTGACCATGTTTTGAGGGCTTTGGAGGCAGTAGGCCTTATCCCAAAAAGAAAACGGACATCAAAAAAATCTGCCCTATTGAATGTAAACCAGGAGGCAGAGATTGCTGAAGGATCAGAAGAAGCTCCGGTTGAAACGGCTGAATTAGAACTAGTGGAAGAAGAAGCAGAGGAGGAAGAAGTAAAAGAGGAGGCCCTTGAGCCCGCTGACGAGGGAAAT
>CAJWOD010000021.1 GCA_913044145.1 uncultured Nitrospina sp.
GGAGTACACATTAAAACCAATATCAAATAATGCTAAACGATTCAGTTGGTTTCTTCCATCAAAAATAAAGGCGGGTTTTTCCATTTTGTCAAAAATCTCTTGAAAATCGAGTTTAGAGTATTCTGCCCAATCGGTAATCAAGGCAATTCCGTGAACCCCTTCTGCAGCCTTGTAAGGGCCTTCCACAAATTCTAAATTTTCTAAATCCTGCAAATCGTTTCGAGCATTTTTAAGAGCTTGGGGATCTGTAATTCGCAGATAAGCCTTTTCCTCCAACAAGCGTTTGCAAATATAAATAGCAGGTGAATCACGTGTATCTCCGGTATTTGGTTTGAATGCAAACCCAAATATCGCAAGTTTTTTTCCAGCCAATGTATTAAACATGGCTTGAAGAATCCGTCTAACATAATGTTCCATTTGATAATCATTCAAACTTACTACTTGTTGCCAAAATGAAGCAACTTCATTCAACTGATAATGCTCGCATAAATACACCAAATTCAAAATATCCTTACGGAAACAGGAACCTCCAAAACCAGGCCCGGCATTTAAAAATTTTGCTCCTATACGGGAGTCTTTGCCTACAGCTTTGGAAACCTCTGTAACATCTGCCTCAGTGACTTCACAAAGCGTCGCAATAGAATTAATGGAAGAAATTCTTTGAGCCAAAAAACCATTTGAGACCAGCTTTGAGAGCTCACTACTCCAAAGATTGGTTGTGATTAAATTTTCTTTAGGAACCCAGTGTAAATATAAATCAACAAGTTCTTGACGTGCTGCCAATCCAGCAGGAGTATCTTTAGAACCAATTAGGACTCGATCCGGGAACTCCATATCTCTGACCGCTGTACCCTCAGCCATAAATTCTGGATTAGAAAGAATTTCAAACCGCACTTTTTCATTTCCAGAATGTAAAATATTTTCGAGTGTAGCTGCTGCACGAACAGGCAGGGTGCTTTTTTCCACTATAATCTTATTTGATTTTGAGTTTTCTTTAATACGTCGCGCCGTCTGCTCTATGAATTGAAGATCCACCGCTTTTCCAGCACCTTCTCCAAATTTTTTAATTGGTGTATTAACACACACAAAAATAATATCTGCCTGATCGATGGAGGTATCAATATCGCTGGAGAAAAACAAGTTCTTGCCCCGGACCTTCAGTAACCTATCCCTCAAACCAGGCTCAAATATGGGCAACTCATTTGAATTCCAGGCAGCAATTCTTTCTTCGGAAATATCTACGACGGTAATCTTATAATCTGAGCATTTATTGGCTATGATAGTCATGGTGGGACCGCCTACATAACCAGCGCCAATGCATAAAATATTTTTTTTGAAGTTTTTTGGGGGCATTAAAGACTTTTCAGCACGATGCTCGCACTCTTAATAGAAAAAAGGTCTGGCCCAGATCGGACCAGACCTTTTGACAAATGGTATCAAGAAAAATCAGCCTTTTTTATATTTATACGTTTTTTTCTTACTATTATAGGGTTTAGTTCCTTTTTTAAACTTGAGCTTACCCTTTTTAATTTTAAAATCTTCTATCACCAGTGGAGTTTTTTCTGTTTGGCCTTGTTCCTTGGCACGGTCTTTTACTTTCTCCAGTTTCTGGTCAGCATTATCTTCGTTCCAGAAGTCAGCTATTTTATGAACCTTTAATTTACGTTCCTCAAAATTGAATTTATATTTATCATGCACCGAAGGTTTAAATGGTGTATTCGGATGAGTATGACATCGAGTACATACATTGGAATAGTCCCATCTCTGCCCATATTTTTCGGTATCAGCTTTTGTGAAATCCCCTTTTGAAGATTTCATAACTGCTCTAAACTGGGAACCGCCTGCTACCGAATGGCACATTTCACAACCGACCTGCTCTTTATTAGGCTCTTCAGGGTCAATCTTTGTGGCTGTATCCTTACCTTTTTTGTTTTTTGAACCCGCAGGTTTAAAACCTCCTTTTTGCCTATAACCAGTAGTGTGACAGCGAAGACACAGGGGTGTTGTTGTGTAATCCTTGTTGGGATCTAGCTTCACTCTTTCCTTGGCTTCTTTACGCACACCGGCTTTTAAAAGGTTATAAGTATTTCCATGGGGAGACTTTGTCCAAGCCTGATAATAAGGATCATGACAACTACCATTACATTTAACAGCCCCAACAAATTTTGGTTTTTTGCGCAGATCTTTGACTGCTTTCGCTCGTTTTTTCGGCTTAACATTCCACCGATCAAACATCGCATTTTCTTCATCTGTTAACTTAATCTTTTTCTTTTTCTTCTTAGCATCTACCTCACCACTTGCTCCAAAGACTAGGAGAAGAACCACCATAAAGAGGCTCAAAAATTTTAGCGTTTTACCCAATTCTAATGATACTTTCTTCACGTCCCCTCCTTAGGTCTCTGAATGAAGATAAATTAATGCAAAAAATTTCTTCAAAAACTACTAGCGAAAGGATAGTATAAATACATCAGGGGGTCAATACCCATTTACTTTAATTTATTGAAAAGTAAAGCATATTTTTATTCATTCGGCCTTATAAATCTTTGAAAACTAACCTTTCTAATTTTGACTTTGACCTTCCTTCAGATTTAATTGCCCAAAAACCTTTGCCTGAACGTGACCAATCACGCTTGCTGGTAGTAAACCGTAAAAAAGGTACTCTATCCCATGATATTTTTCCCAATTTAAGTCGACATCTAATTGTACCCCCTTTAATGGTTTTTAATAATACGCAGGTGATACCTGCAAAAATTTTCGCAAATCTTGAACACAACGGAAAGCTCGTAGAGTTAATTTTGATTCGAAAAATTTCTTCTGGAATTTGGGAAGTTCTTATGAAAGGAAAAATGAAGCCTGGAACTAAATTAAATTTTCAGGGAAGTCTGTTGGTTGGATATTTTATCAAAAGAAATGCAGAACGAGCAGTGATTGAATTTTCATCTCAACAAATTTTAGACGACTATTTAAAAAATTATGGGCGTATGCCTCTACCTCCTTATATCCATAGAAAGAAAGAGGATTCGTCTATTATCCAGCAACAAGATAAAATTCGTTATCAGACAGTTTTCGCCTCACAGAGTGGAGCAATTGCTTCACCCACAGCTGGCCTGCATTTTACTAAAACCCATTTAAAAAATCTTAAAGCTAACAATATAGATATGGCTTATCTAACACTTCATGTTGGGCCAGGAACTTTTAAACCTATCCGTACTGAGGACTTCTCAAAGCATGAAATGGAGGCTGAGATTTTTCGAATCACACCTAAAAATTGGAATTTAATTACTGAAAGTAAAAAGAAAGGACAACCTATATTAGCGGTAGGTACAACGTCAACCCGAGCGCTGGAAGCGCAAGTATTTAAAAAACCTATCCGAAAAACCCGGTCTGGATCGACAAATTGCTTTATTATTCCAGGATGGCACTTTAAAAATGTAGATCATTTACTTACTAATTTTCACCTACCAAAATCAACCTTGTATTTGTTGGTTTCAGCATTTTGCGGCAAAACCCTGGCAAAAAAAGCATACAACGAAGCTATCAACCGGAAATATCGTTTTTTTAGCTACGGAGATGCTATGCTTTTATTATAACTTTATATTCTTGATCAAGAGTTAATCAGGGTGTCGCTTCACCCTCGTCTACAGCTTGCTTGAAAAACTTGCCTGATTTAAAGCGAACCACCTTTCGAGCAGAAATTTCAGCCTCTTCCCCTGTTTTGGGATTTCTTCCCACCCGTTTGGATTTCGCACGCACCTGAAAAGTACCAAATCGACGCAAGATGACCGGTTCTCCGTGGCCCAATGATTCCTTAATTAGCTCAATCACTGTTTCCACAGCCTCTTCTGCTTTGACTCTGGATAGACTGGCCCGAGATGACACCTGATTGATGATATCCTGTTTGGTCATACTTCTTCTCCTTAAAAGCAAGCTATTGATATTTGTAAATGGCTTTTCGTTTTCAGTTTATAAATGCAAAATAAATTATCTTAACAACCGAATCACCTATTAAAATAATTCCAGACAATAGCCCATATAGGTGTCGATTGAAAAACTCTAATATTTGATATTGATATGTTCACTTTATCACTTAAAATAAAAATATCAATCATAAATTCAAGAATTTAGCAGTTTTTTCAAATTCAAAAATTGATTAATTTCCGGATTAATTTTTGCAAATTACGTTAAATTATTCCACAGAGATAATCGTTTATTTAAAAAGGTTTATAGACATATTCCCCTCGTAAAAATAATACGGAAATCAAGAAGATCTATAAAATAAATTAGGGTGAGATTATTTTACGTGTGGAAATGAGGATGGACTAGACACAATTCGATAAACTTGATCACCGGGTTTAGCAAGGTTCAGCTTTTCCCTAGCAATCTTTTCAATCTCATAAGGGTCAGATTTTAGTGCTAAGATATTTTGCCGCAACAAATTATTATGCAGTCGCAACTCTTCATTCTCTTCTTTTATTTTTACTTGTTCCTGTTCGAATCGATAAGCATTCAATATTCCATTTTCATGAAAAACAGCCATTATCATCAATAGAATAAAAAACCCAAGGCTTAGTAAAATTATTTTTTGGTAATTTGTATTTATGTTCATAGAACTACAACAACTTTTTAACGTTATAAATAAAGTGCCATCAAGAAAGATTATAAAAAACCTCTTTACCACGGTATATAGCCGTGTCACCAAGAATTTCTTCAATTCTAAGGAGTTGATTGTATTTTGCTGTCCGGTCTGTTCTGCATAAAGAGCCCGTTTTTATTTGCCCCGCATTAACAGCAACAGAAATATCAGCAATACTTGTATCTTCAGTTTCACCGGAGCGGTGAGAAATCACAGCGGTATAACCTGCACGTTTTGCCATTTCTACAGCATCCAGAGTTTCTGTAAGCGTTCCTATCTGGTTGACCTTAATCAATATAGAGTTTCCTATGCCCTTTTCTATTCCTTTAGTTAGAATTTTAGTATTGGTAACAAAAAGGTCATCGCCGACAATTTGAACTCGATCACCCAGTTTTTCGGTTAACTTTTTCCATCCTGACCAGTCGTCTTCAGCCAATCCGTCTTCGATACTAATTATGGGAAATTTAGCTGCAAGATCTGAAAGATAATCTATCATCTGCGATGATGAAAGCTTAGCGTCATTTTCTGCAGCAAGTGTGTATTTATTTTTTAAATAAAGTTCACTCGCTGCAACGTCCAAAGCAATAAGAATATCTTTACCAATTGCATATCCTGCACTTTTTACTGCCTTGATTAAAACTTCAATCGCCTGTTCATTGGACTGCAAGTCAGGAGCAAAACCACCCTCGTCACCCACAGAGGTATTAAATCCACCTTTTTTCAAAACCCCTTTCAAATGATGAAAAATCTCTACTCCCATCTGTAAAGCTGCTGAAAAACTTTTAGCACCAACCGGAACAATCATAAACTCCTGAATATCAACATTATTATCGGCATGCATACCGCCGTTTAAAACATTCATCATCGGTACTGGCAACTCTTTGGCATTGCTACCACCAATATATTGAAATAAGGGTAAATCTAATTCGTTAGAAGCTGCCTGCGCTACAGCCAAGGAAACTCCCAAGGTTGCATTTGCCCCAAGTTTGCTTTTATTAGAACTACCATCCATTTCAATCATCAACCGATCCATCAAAACCTGCTCGGTAACCTCAATCCCGACAATTTCTGCGGCAATCTTACTATTTACATTTTTGACGGCTTTTTGAACACCTTTACCCATAAATACTTTCATATTGCCATCACGCAACTCTACTGCTTCACGAGAACCTGTCGAGGCTCCTGAGGGAACGGCTGCTCTTCCCATAGCACCACTTTCCAACATAACGTCAACTTCAAGAGTGGGGTTTCCACGAGAATCGAGAATCTGTCTTGCCTGTACACCAATAATTTCACTCATAATTTTTCTCTATAGTTAGCGACTAGCTACTTTCAATGCCTTTAAGTTTGCATCAATAGTTTGATCGATTTCTTTATCCGAATGAATTGCGGACATGAAACCTGCCTCAAACTGCGATGGAGCGATATAAATACCTTCTTCTAATAATGCATTAAAATAGCTTTTAAAAAAATTTGTATCACAGGTTTTCACGGACTCAAAATTTGTAATTTGCTGATCGGTAAAAAACATGGAAAACATGGAACCCACTCGAGTGAACTGAGCGGATACTCCTAATTCTTGAGTATTTTTTTCAAAGCCATCACAAAGTTTTTTAGACTTTTCTTCAAGCAATTCATAAACCTGTGGTTCCGATAACAAGTCTAAGATTACATTTCCTGCCGCCATTGCAAGAGGATTTCCTGATAACGTACCAGCCTGATAAATTGAGCCTACAGGAGAAATATGACCCATCACCTCTTTACTACCACCATAAGCCCCAACCGGAAGCCCGCCTCCAATAATTTTACCCATGCAAGTAATATCAGGTGTAATACCAAAAAGCTTTTGCGCTCCACCCAAGGAAACCCTTAATCCGGAAATTACTTCGTCGAAGATTAAAAGAGCTCCCGCTTTTTTAGTTTCATCGCGAAGAGCTTGCAAGAAACCAGGGCTAGGAGGGATAACTCCCATATTGCCAGCAATTGGTTCAACAATCAAAGCAGCAATATCTTTTCCTTCCCTTTGAAACAAGTCACGCACGCCCTCCACATCATTATAAGATAGATTCAAAGTTTTCTCGGCAAGGCTGGAAACGATTCCAGGACATTCTGGAATGCCTAATGAAGCCAAACCCGATCCCGCTTTCACCAATAGGCTATCCCCATGTCCATGATAACATCCTTCAAACTTTACAATCTTATCGCGACCTGTAATGCCGCGTGCCAATCTTAAAGCACTCATTACAGCTTCGGTTCCAGAATTAACCATGCGCACTATTTCAACTGAGGGAAAAGCACTAACTACTTTTTCTGCAAGCTCAATTTCCAATTCCGTTGATGCGCCATAACTAGTACCCAATTCCGCCTGCCGAATAATCGCCTCAACAACTCTAGGGTGAGCGTGCCCAAAAATTAAAGGACCCCAAGAAGCAACATAGTCAATGAATTTATTGCCATCGACATCTATTATTTGTGAACCCTTACCACTTTTAATAAATAATGGCTCTCCACCTACCGCATTAAAAGCGCGAACAGGACTATTTACACCGCCAGGCATCACTTTTTTTGCACTAGAATACAATGTGCTTGAATTTTCTTTATTCATTTAGTTAGTTAAATAGTATTGAAAGATCTTTTTTAATTTTTTCTGAGACCTTGCCCGGTTCAGTAACCACCGCTTGTTTTGCGGCATCGGAACAACAACAAGTTTCCACGTTATCCATTAAAGGGACCAATTCATTGATAACCTGTTTTGCTTTTTCCACATTCTGATGCATTATCTTAAGAACAGCTTCTAAAGTTACCGGTTCTTCTTCTATGTGCCAGCAGTCGTAGTCCGTAACTAATGCCAAAGTGGCGTAACATATGCCTGCCTCTCGGGCGAGTTTAGCTTCTGTGACGTTTGTCATCCCTATTACATCAGCCCCCCACTGCCGATAGATATTCGATTCTGCACGTGTTGAGAACTGAGGCCCTTCAATGCAAATATAAGTTCCGCCTTTGTGAACGGTAGCACCCGCCTTTTTCCCAGCCTCATAAAGGACTGCACAGGTTGCCCTACAAATTGGATCAGCTAAACTCACATGACCCACCAAACCAGTCGTAAAAAAGGTGCTTATGCGTCTATTCGTTCGATCGACGAATTGGTCAGGCACAACAAAATGACCGGGAGGATACTCCTCCTTCATGCTACCAACTGCACTGACTGAAATAATTTTCTCTACACCGATTTTCTTCATTGCAAAAATATTGGCCCGAAAATTGATCTCTGAAGGCGGAATAAAGTGGCCCACCCCATGACGAGGTAAAAATGCCATTTTTTTTCCCTGCAAATTTCCAAGAATAATTTGATCAGAGGGATGGCCAAAAGGAGTCTCGATAGAAACCTTATCATTAACCTCAAGACCATCCATTTGATATAGGCCGCTACCTCCGATCACGCCTAGAATTTTTTCTGCCATTAATCCTTCCTTTTCCGCAAAAATGAGAAATCAACTGAATTTGTTAATCTTGAAATTGTAAAAGCAGGACGGCACACCCTAGATGAATAAATATGGGATTAAGGAGAGAAAGACCTAACTATCTCCCCACCAAAAAACTTTCTCTAAATTAGTTGAAATTGCTACTTTTCTTTTCTTATTAACTTAACAAATACTCAATAAGCTACTATTTTTTATATACTTATGGCGATTCAAAGTCAAGCTAGGAAGCTGAATCAGGCTAAATATAGGAAGGTTATTCGCCATCAATGAGTAACTCTGCAATTTGAACAGCATTAAGAGCGGCACCTTTTCTTAAATTATCAGATACCACCCAAAAATTAACGGCTCTATCACGAGAGATATCATCTCTAATCCGACCTACAAATACATCGTTTTTATCTTCTCCATTGATAGCCAATGGATAAATATTGTTCTCAGGGTCATCAACAACACAAACTCCTGCTTGCTCAGCTAATAGTTCCCTTAGTGCCATAGCTGTAATCGGACCTTCTGTTTCCACATTTATAGCTTCAGAATGAGAATAAAAAACAGGCACCCTTACCGTTGTCGGGGATATTTGAATAGAATCGTCATCCAAAATTTTACGAGTCTCATTGACCATTTTCATCTCTTCTTTTGTGTAACCATTATTTAAGAATTTATCTATATGTGGAAGACAGTTAAATGCAATTTTATGAGGATATACATTAGGTAGTGAGCTTTTACCTTTTAGCTGTTCTTGCGATTGAACTTTTAGCTCATTGATAGCTTTTTGCCCGGATCCAGAAACTGATTGGTATGTAGAGACAACAACACGTTTGATCTTAAATTTGTCATGGATGGGTTTTAAAGCCACAACCATTTGAATGGTGGAACAATTGGGATTTGCAATAATTCCTGGGTTTCCTTTTAGCGCATTCGGATTCACCTCAGGGACTACTAATGGAACATTAGCATTCATTCGATAGGCACTACTATTATCAATAACTATGCAATTTGATTTAACCGCTACAGGCGCAAATTTCTGACTAATTTCGCCTCCAGCCGAAAACAGAGCTATATCCACATCTATAAAGGAATCTTGAAGTAATTCTTGAACGATGACATTCTTCCCCTGGAATAATAAATCTTTGCCAGCAGAATGGGCTGAAGCTAAAGGCTTGAGATTTCCCACAGGGAAGCTCCTCTCTTCTAAAATCTGCAGCATTTTTCTACCAACCGCTCCTGTTGCTCCAACCACTGCAACACTATATTTATCTTTTTTCTTGATCAATTAATTTTCTCCAATTCAGCAACAACCAGGTCTCCCATCTCCTGGGTTCCAACTTGCATCATACCTTCTGACATAATATCAGCAGTTCTCTTTCCCTGCCCCAATACTGATTCCACCGCTTCTTCAATCCATCTATTTGGCTCTTCTCTATCAAACGAATATTTAAACAACATGCCAACACTTAATATTGTAGCCAGTGGATTTGCTAATTCCTTACCAGCGATATCTGGAGCACTACCATGAATTGGTTCATACATCGCATATTTTTCACCCAAACTTGCTGAAGGCAACATTCCAATAGACCCTGTCAACATAGAAGCTTCATCACTCAATATATCTCCGAACATATTGGTGGTAAGAATCACATCAAATTGCTTGGGATTGCGAACCAACTGCATTGCACAGTTATCGACATACATATGCGAAAGCTCAATATCGGAATATTGAGAATGCATATTGATTACTACTTCACGCCAAAATCCAGTTGCCTCCAGAACATTGGCCTTGTCAACCGAGCAAACCTTGCTATTTCTTTTGCGTGCAACATCGAAAGCAATTTTTGAAATCCTTTCAATTTCTGGTTCCGAATAAATTAACGTATTAAACCCTTGTCTTTCTCCTTTTTCATTGGTATCAATTCCCCTGGGTTCACCAAAATAAATACCGCCAGTCAATTCGCGGACCACCAGAAGATCGAGTCCTTCAACCACTTCTCGTTTAAGAGTCGATGCATCCACCAATGCTGGAAAAATTCGTGCCGGACGCAAATTCGCATATAACCCCAAACTCGAACGCAATCCAAGTAAAGCTCTTTCCGGGCGCAAAGAAAAATCTATAGTTTCCCATTTTGGCCCACCAACAGCTCCTAACAATATTGCATCAGCTTTTTTGGCTGTATCAAGTGAGGCATCGGGTAACGGTTGACCAGTAGCTTCATAACCAGCACCTCCAACAGGAGCCTCATTTATAGTTATTTTTAAATTGAGCTTAGACTCGATAGTTTTTAAAACTTTTATGGCTTCAGCAACTACTTCGGGCCCAATCCCATCTCCAGGAAAAACAGCAATTTCAAATTCACTTTTCATATTAAAATTCAAACTCCACTTCAATCAATTTATTTTTAAGTATCGCAAACAATATATAATATTACTACTTGCAAAGATTAGAACGCTAAAGCAAGTTATAAAAAACTCCTAATAATAAACTTTAAAATATTGATCAATAACTAACTTTAACCAAGCAAAGACCTTGTGCGGGAGCAGTTGGACCAGCAATTTTCCGGTTACGGGCTTCCAGAATAGTTTTTACTTGTCGTGCAGAAATTTTTTTCCGTCCTACATGCACTAGGGTTCCTACCAAATTACGGACCATATGCTTAAGAAACCCCTTCCCTTCAAATTCAAATTGCAGAAAACTACCCTGCTTAAGAATTTCAACCCTGTTTAATATCCGAATTGGAGTCTTAGCGTTGCAATTCCCAGCGCGAAAAGACGTGAAGTCATGCTTACCTATAAAATATTTGGTGGCCCTTCGCATTGCGGCTATATCCAATGCATGAGGAATAAACCAAGAACGCCGATAATTTAGAGCCGAAGGATGGTCACGATTTAAAACAGAGTATCGGTAAAGTTTCCGTTTAGCAGAGCCTCTCGCATTGAAAGACATGGGAACTTTTCTTACCTCCCTAACAGTAATATCTAAGGGAAGTTGGCTATTGAGAGCAAAAAGAAATTCAAACGGTTTCATTTTAGATTCCGTAACAAAATGGGCCGGCATTCCTTCAGCATGAACACCTGCATCGGTACGACCAGAACTTAGAACGCTTGTTTTAGCTTTAGTAATTTTGGTCAGAGCCGTTTCTATGACCTCTTGAATAGAAATTCCATTTTTCTGGAATTGCCAGCCATGGTAAGCAGTACCCTCATATTCAATTATTAAAAGGTATTTCTTTTTCATCTGGTTCAATTGAATAAAATAAAAATTTTTGTTTTATTCTAATTATCGATTAAAACCGATGAGAAAGGTCTAATTGTTGCGAGAAGCAAATCTTCCTGTGTTCGAGTGATGCCAACGTAAATCATATTACGACTTTCCTCTCTTTTTGCCGGGTAATTTTCTTCGTCTGGTTCTACCAGTGCAACCGAATCAAACTCCAATCCTTTTACTTGATGGATATTGGTTACTAGAATACCCGGCTCAAAAGAGAACTGATCTCTGTGGCCGAGTCGGACTTCACCTGGCAAATACACCTCAATTTCCTCTTTTAGTTCCATTGCCTGCTTGGGGTACCGGCATATCAATGCAATAAGTTTAGATGGGTCTTCCTTTAATAATCCCCGTGACCAATCCACAAGAGTCTCTATTAGGTCAATATAGTTTTCTGTCTGCTGCCAAATGGGTGCTGAACCATCCCTGCCCTCAACCTTTTTGGGCTCACCGGCTACTTTATGAGCCAGTGTCATGATGGGAACCGTACAACGGAATGAAACTTCTAAGCGGATAATGGCATCATCATCCAAACCTAGATTTTCGACTACCTTGTTCCAACCTATAAATTTTCTTGCAATAAGTATTTTTTGAGCAACATCTCCAACAATTGTCACTTGCCGTCTGTCAGTTACAGCATCCATCATAATAGCAAATTCTACGGGTCCAAAATCCTGCGCTTCGTCGATGACTATGTGATCCAAAGAAATGGTCCCTCCTTTTCCGTCCGGAAGGCCTCCATTTTTAAGTTGGATCAATCTAAGAATCAGGGACATATCAAAGTAGTCCAAATTCTTCCTAAGCCTATTCTTTTCTGTTAAACGCCTCAAATAATCGAGATTAAAAGTTAGCTTAGCATTGGGTGGAAGATATTTTTTCAGATGGTCCGTATCAGAAAGCAGGTTGTATAAATCATCCAGATAATCTTCTAGATTGGATAATTGTTTCTTAATAAAACCTAGTTTTTGTTGTTTTTCAGCTTCTGGCAGGTTTGATAGTTTCACCTCGTGATTGAAATCCCTTAATCTAGGTAATAGAGGTTTATCTTTACTTTTCAACCAGGCCTCTTGGTGAGCAGTTCGACTTGAAAACTGTTTTTTAATCTCCTCATCAAGAACCAAACTTTGTTTTTTTACCCAACCGGAAAGAGCGTTCAAAATCTCTTCAGAAAATTTTATTTCTTCAACAAATGTGGGAATATTTAGAAATTTAAAAAATGGTTTGCCACGAACGGATTTCCGAATAATAGATAGTGCCCAACTATTAAATGTGCTTGTTTGCACATCATCAATACCCATAGATGGCAGGGTAGAACTTACATAGATTGCCAAAGACCTGTTCATCACAATAACTCTTGTTTTTTCGGCCTTAATTTGCGAATTATTTTCATGAAGCAACCACGCCAAGCGATGGAGAGCAACTGTTGTTTTACCAGATCCCGCGGAACCTTGAATTATAACAGGCCGTTCAGGGTCTGTTGTTATCATTTCAAATTGATCTTTAGTTATTAAAGATAAAATATTAGGCAAACTTTTTTCTTTAGAATTCAATCCGCGTGAACGATAAGCGGCAATTTCTAAATCAATATCTAGCTTTTCCCAGCCTTCTTTGTTTCGACGAAATATCCCTTCTGGAGCCTCTATTTGCATCAGCTGTCCATTTTCTATTTTATATGAGCGCCTGAATTTTATTTTTCCACTCCGCTCCCTTTCATTGATCGTCTCAAAAAATTCTTCACCCTGCTTATAATTGAAATACAACGAAGCTATCGGTCCATTACGCCAGTCTACAATCCCAGCATCAATATTACTTTTTTTTCCAATTAAAAAAGATACTTCACTACCATCATCTTCTA
>CAJWOD010000022.1 GCA_913044145.1 uncultured Nitrospina sp.
TAGCTATAAAAATACTGTTTTCGTAGTATTTTAAGGAGTAGCTTAATGATTTACAGCAATTACCATGCCTTTATTTTATTAACATTAAATCAAGGCTTTTTCAAAATTTTACAAAAATAGTGTAAAAATTATACAATATTTTGCGTTAAATTATGAAAATTTTGGGTATAATTCTTTCTAAAGTACTCAGGGCAGTACCGTTTAAGCTGAGTTTGGGTCATTATCTATTCTACAGCCAATTCAAATCTTTTTCACCCCAAAATACTAATACGTCTTTAGAAATAGCACAGAAAAAATCAATTAATCCCGCCCAAAATAAAGAGTTTTTCCTGAAATACTTGTATTTTTTATTTTATTTGATTAAAGTGCCTTTATTGTAATAATTTTCTAGACAGGCTCTAAATGCAACGCAAACAAACAAAAAATGGCCCCTCATTCGAATTTCAATCCGATCTGGTATCGCGCTTGAATTTACGTCTACTGCTATCTAAGACCCTTTTCAAAAAGTCTCTTCTATAAATAACGGGTCGACATAGGCTCTGAAAAAGCCCCAAACAAAACAGCTTTAATTTCTTGTTTTTTGACTTCCATGAAAACCTTCCAATCCTCTGGAATTCAACCTGATAAACCTTATAATGGAAGGGTAATTTAATTTTAAAAGGAATTTCTAGTCATGCAACGCGAAAAACTTATCATTTTCGACACCACTTTAAGGGACGGAGAACAGTGTCCTGGTGCCAGCCTGAACATCAAGGAAAAACTTGAGATAGCAAGGCAGCTGGCTCTACTTAAAGTTGATGTGATCGAAGCAGGTTTTCCAGTTGCTTCACCTGGAGATTTCGAATCGGTCAAACAAATTGCTGAAGAAATTCGTGGAGCGAGCATTGCAGGTCTTTCTCGTGCACTAGAAAAGGATATTGAAGCTACAGCGAAGGCCTTAGAAAAAGCAGAAAAGCCACGCATCCATATTTTCCTTTCAACCTCCAAAGTACATCGCGACCATATGGTTGAAAAAGCAAAAGAGGAAATCATAGAAATGGGAGTAAAAGCGATTTCTTTTGCCCGTAAATTTTGTGACGATGTCGAGTTCTCACCCATGGACGCTACTCGAACGGAAAAAGATTTCCTCGTAGAAGTCACTCGCGAAGTAATACAGGCAGGTGCAACAACGGTGAATATTCCCGATACGGTTGGCTACACCATCCCAGAAGAGTTTGCTCAATTAATTAGCTATTTAAAGCAAAACGTAAATAACATCGACCAAGCCATTATCAGCGTGCACTGCCATAATGATTTAGGCCTGGCAGTCTCAAACTCTCTGGCCGCCGTGCAAGCAGGCGCAAGACAAGTAGAGTGCACCATCAATGGTATCGGCGAACGAGCTGGCAACGCAGCAATGGAAGAAATAGTAATGGCGGTTCGAACAAGAAGAGACTTCTTTAGTAATGTGCAGACGAATATTGAAACACGCCATATCCAACCCTGCAGTAAACTGGTCAGCAGTCTCACCGGATTCTTCGTACAACGTAACAAAGCAATTGTCGGCAAAAATGCTTTTGCCCACGAATCAGGAATTCATCAGCACGGCTTTTTAAAACGTAAAGATACTTTCGAAATCATGGACCCTGCAGATGTTGGGGGTGAGGAGTCTGAGCTAGTGATGGGAAAACATTCCGGACGCAACGCCCTACTCCACAAAGTGCAAGAAATAGGTTACAGCTTGAGCAAGGAAGAACTCGATAGGGTTTTCGATGAATTTAAGTTGCTGGCAGATGAAAAAAAAGAAATTTTTGAAGATGATATCCACACCCTCATTCAAAAACAAAAGTTCTCCGAGGATCAACAAGTCACCTATAAGCTATCTACTTTAAAATGCGAATTTGAAAGTGGCAAAGAACCCCAGGCAACAGTCGCTTTAATAAGTCGCGATGGCAAGGAACACAAAACCTCCTCTAGCGGAGATGGCCCAGTTGATGCCATTTATAATGCCATCGATAAAATTACGGGTCTCACATGCAAACTGCTTGACTACCAAGTGATGTCAAAGACCAAGGGACAGGATGCGCAAGGTGAGGTTACTGTTCGCGTACAGAATGAAAAACGTGAAGTTCTGGGTAAGGGTGTTGGCGTTAATACCATTGAGGCTAGTGGCTATGCATATGTCAATGCCATTAACAAGCTATTGTTAAAATCTAAATCTGGTCCCGTCGAGGGCAACGAGGTTTCAGGCCCCTGATTTTAGTAGACATTTATATCCTCCTCTTCCGGAAGCCCGGGAGAGGTTTTCACTTTTAGGAGAAAAACGGATTTCTAATCGAGACACATTATTTCAAAAACCTAAAACAACAGAACCTTTCAAGTTTAATGACTCTGTCGCCCGGGTTTTTGATGACATGTTGCATCGCAGTGTCCCAATGTACCAGGAATGTCAGGACCTGACTTTACACTGGTGCTCTCAATTCGCTAAACCGTCCACCTCGATATATGATCTCGGCTGTTCAACGGGAACGCTCATTTTAAAATTAGTAAAAACTCTAGAAGCTTCAGCAAATATAAAACTGATAGGAATCGATAATTCGGCAGCCATGCTAAAAAAAGCTAAAGAGAACCTTAGCAACTCTCCCTTTTCTTGCAAATTGGTTGAAGCGAATATAAATGACAACCTAAACATTACCAATGCTTCAGTAGTTGTCATGAACTACACATTACAATTTGTTCAACCGGAAAACCGACTCTCTACCATAAAAAATATTTACAACGGATTAGTGCCAGGCGGCGGCATGATTCTTATAGAGAAAGTAAAAAGTGAAGCACCAAAACTCAACAAAACATTCATCGAATTCCACCACCAGTTCAAAGAGCAAAAAGGCTACTCAAAACTGGAAATTTCACAGAAACGTGAAGCTTTAGAAAATGTACTCATCCCCTGGACGGCAGAGCAAAACAGCAATCTATTATATTCTGCAGGGTTTTCAACGGTAGAGTTGTTTTTTAAGTGGAATAACTTTGCTGGGTTTATTGCGTTGAAATAAAATCTATTGTATCCTTAGCTACTGATTTTTAAGGTTAAAAGCATCGGGTTCACAGCAAACAAGAGGGAGGTTTTATGCCAAATTATGACCACACTTGTGGAAAATGCAAAAAGGATTTCGTCATAGAAATGAAGATTTCTGAAGTTGACAAGAAAAAGGTCTCCTGTCCTGAATGCGGTTCAAAAAATGTAACGCGAAATATTACCAACAATTCTTTTTGGAGTGAAAGCGTCGACCGCTACAATTACTCCAAAATGAAAGATTAATTCATATTAAATATGCTTACTGGGTCTCAGCCTATCACTAGAATTTTTCCAGGCCGATCAAGCGAACTGGCGCATTTCCTATTACGAGGCCGAGCATCCACATTGCCAAAAATGTTTAGGTGGTAACACTTGGTTTAAATTGGTTTTGAGTCGGGCAGGATCTATCGTTATCTGGAAACACCTCATAAGTTTCTTCTACAAACAGTCATAATAAGAGTCGGGATGTAGCGCAGCCTGGTAGCGCACTTGCTTCGGGAGTAAGGGGTCGGAGGTTCAAATCCTCTCATCCCGACCAGCAAATAAAGGGGTTTTTAGCAATTGCTGTAAGCCCTTTTTCTTTATGGATAACACAGGATGAGTAACAATAAAAAAATTGTAGTATTGGGTGGTGGACCTGGAGGTTATGCGGCAGCTTTTCTTGCTGCGGATAAAGGTATGAATGTTACCTTGATTGACTCTGGCAATAAGCTCGGCGGAGTGTGTCTGCATCGTGGATGTATTCCTTCCAAGGCTCTTCTCCACATAGCCCACCTGATAAATGAAACAAAGGAAGCCAAAACATGGGGAATTGATTTTGGCGAACCCAAGATCGATCTTGACGGCGTTCGTAATTGGAAGAACAAAGTCATCGATAAAATGGCAACAGGGCTCACTCAGTTATGCAAACAACGAAAAGTGGAGTTCGTTTCAGCAAAAGGAAACTTTAAAGATTCAAACAACATAGAAGCGAATGGAAAGCTTTACTCTTTCGACCATTGCATACTTGCGACTGGATCCCGCCCAACTCAGCCCTTTGAAAATATCTCTCACCTCATCGACTCTACAAATGCACTGGAATTAAAAAGCATTCCCAAGCGTTTACTGGTTGTCGGTGGTGGATACATTGGTTTAGAAATGGGCAGTGTTTATGCAGCACTCGGCAGTCAAGTCACTATTGTAGAGATGATGAAAGATATTTTACCAGGGGTTGATCGCGACTTGGTAAGGCCCTTGCACCATAGGATTAAGAATCAATTTGAAGAAATCTTTTTAAACACCAAAGTCAAGGATTTTGAAAGTAAAGGTTCTAAAGTTTCAGTCACATTTGAAAACGAATCCGGTGTCGAGCACAAGGAGTTTGATCAAGCACTTATCTCTATTGGTCGCAGACCCAACACAGAAAATATAGGGCTCGAAAACACAAAAGTAAAATTAGATGATAAAGGTTTTGTAATTGCCAACTCGCAACAAAAGACAGGAGACCCCTCTATATTAGCTATTGGCGATGTGGTTGGCAATCCTATGCTGGCTCACAAAGCAGCACATGAGGCTAAAGTTGCAGTGGAAGTCTTAAATGGAGAAAGTTCTGATTTCAAAAATCGAGTGATTCCAGCTGTAGTTTTCACCGACCCTGAAATCGCCTGGGCAGGGTTGACTGAAAATGAAGCTCAGGCGCAAGGTAGAAACGTAAAGGTTGCAAAATTTCCATGGGGTGCCTCGGGCAGAGCGCAGACCTTGGGCCGCGGAGAAGGGTTGACCAAATTGCTAATTGATCCAGAATCTGAGAGAATTTTGGGTGTAGGTTTAACCGGTTCCGGAGCTGGTGAACTCATTGCCGAAGGAGTTTTAGCCATCCAAACTCTAGTGAAAGCCAAAGAATTGGCCTTATCGATCCATCCACATCCCACTTTGTCCGAAACTATGATGGAAACGGCAGAGGTGTTTTATGGGACTGCCACCCATATTTATAAAAAAAAGAGAACATAACATTTTAAAATTAAATAATAAGTAGTTCAGATTATTCTCCCAAAATATTTTTCGAAAAAGCTACAAACCATTAAAAATATTTTAGTATACGCACCATGGCTCAAACTACCAACCGTGACTATTACAAAATCCTAGGGGTTACAACTAAAACCCCGAAAAATGAGCTAAAAAAGAAGTATCGGGAGTTGGCAAAAAAATATCATCCGGACTCCAATCAGGGTAGTAAAGATGCCGAGAATAAATTTAAAATAATTTCTGAAGCCTATGAAATTTTAAGTGATGCAAAAAAACGCAAAGAGTATGACCGCCAAAGAAGTTATAAAAATCAATCCAGGCCCAGGTCCTCAGGTCAGCCTAATTGGGCTCAGGAACCACCGGGTGGATTCGGACGTCGTCCCGGCGGAAACGAACAATCTTATCAGGAACCCTTTGCGGCAGAACCGGAACCGATTGATCCGGACATGCCAACAAGCGGATTTGACTTACAGTTTATCATCGATGTTCCGCTTCCTACGGTAGCACTTGGTGGGACAATTCCTTATACCTACGAAAAATATGTTAAATGTCAGAGTTGTGATGGGTCTGGAATGCAAGATGAGGGTGAATGCTCTGATTGTCAAGGTAAACAGCTTGTTGTCCGGTCCGTTACTCTGGATGTTAAGATTCCACCAGGTGTAGCAGATAAACATACTCTATCAATCATAAAAAAAGGCGGCGAAGGAAAAAATGGTGGCCCGCCCGGAGATTTGTTTCTAAAAATAAATACCCAGCCACATCCTCATTTCAAACGTATAAAAAACGATATTATCAGTCAGGTTACTATCCCCAGAAAACTCGCCGACGAAGGTGGCACTTTTGAAGTAAAAACTTTGAATAAAACTAAAACAATCGAAGTGGAAGAAGGAACTTTAATTGGCGAAGAGTTAAGAATTCGTGGCGAAGGAGCTACCATAAACTGGGGGAAGAAAAGAGGCGATTTAATTATTAAATTTAATATCGAGGAAGATGATTCGTGACCTTTATTTCTTCCATTCTCTCCATGACAGCAATTTTTATCTGCCTATTAAGGAAGGATCATTTACCTTTTTTGGCTTTTACTTCGGCTGCATGAGCTCTCGCACGCTTCAACATGGCAGCTTTTTCTTCTGAAGAAAAATCCTTGCGGGGTTTTGGCCCCGGAACAAAGTTCCCGGAAGATTTTTTAACAGGAGTTGCTTTTACCTCCGGAGCCGGGGCATCCTCTACAGGTACTTCTGCGGCTTTCGCTTCAGCGGGCGCTGCACTGGTAGGCTTTGCAGATGCCTCCCCTTCTTTTCTAACCAGACGCATTGAAGACCAGACATCATTAGTGGGATAGGGGGTATCCAGACCAATTTTCAAATCCATTCGGATTATCTTTTCGTCGGAGCATTCAGTGATCCAGGTATTGGATGCACCGCCAGGCGCGAAGATAGGATCAATAGGATAATAGGTACCATTTTTATCCAATAATTGCTTGACCCCGGTTTTATCAAATAGGGTCAAAGATTCGGCTTTCGTAGGAATCCGCCAATTATCATAACCACCGAACTGGTCTTTATTTTGATTCACCCAATCTACATACTCTTGGTGGTTTTGCCAGGTATAGAATTGTTTTTTATCCAACCAAGCATCTGTCTTTTTCCATGTTAAACCAGAGTTTGGATCAGTGATACTGCCATCCCCATTATCAACAAGCGGGTCACCTACAGGCCCGGCTTTTTTTGCGGCTTCTGCTTTCTTTGCGGCCGCCAGCTTAGCCTTCTCAGCTGGAGAAAGTTTTTTCTCATCTGTAGTTGGTGGTGTTTCTGCCATTGTTTGGTTCGTCGATTCGTAGAAGGTTAAACACCTTCCAGAATATCGTTCAAATCTTTTCCGGAGTTGGAAAGGGTTTTCAATATCTCTCCCAGCTTTGAGGCAGGAAAGGCACTTAAACGAGATTGGAAATCGGACCGGTAATCCGCAGCATTTTTACGGACCCATTCCACAGCAATCTGCTCTTGCGTTTCCCTATTTTGGTTTGCGCATTTTTTATCTAACAGATTGGTCTGTGATAACCGTATGATTTCACAAATCAAATCTTCCTTGACCTGGCTCATACTGTAAATTTTAACACGAAATTGTATGAAGAACTAAGCTTCAAGCCTAAAAAATGGGTCACTCTATAATGGATTTTCATGCTTGTCAACGCGATAATTCCAGCCTTTAATTTCCTTATAAAAAACAATCATTTTAGGCATTATTTTTAGCCGTGTGATCCTGTTTTTTGCAGTTTATTTCGCCTTCTATCTTTGCCTTGGAAACGGCATTAACGTTTGCCTGTTTGGGCCCTGGGATCTAAATATTCGCGCAACCCTTCTCCCAAAAAGTTAAACGATAAAATGGTAAAAAATATGGCCAGTGAGGGGAACAGTATTAAGTGCGGATAAAATTTTATCGCCGTCCAGCCGTCGCTGGCGAGGGTCCCCCAACTGCTAGCCGGAGGGGCAATCCCTAACCCTATAAAACTTAAAGTTGACTCAGCAAGAATTGCTACGGGTATTCGAAAACTAAGAGTCACGACTAAAATACCTAAAATATTTGGAAAAATTTCTTTTAGCATGATTCGGAAATGACTCGCACCTAACGCTTTGGCTGCCAGAATAAAAGGATACTCCTTGATGCGTAATACTTCCCCACGTACCAACCGAGCAATTGTCACCCAACTGACCATAGTCAAAGCAATGAATACGCCGGTTACTCCGCGCCCCATCAACACAGTGATTAAAATTATCATTAAAAGGTCAGGCAAAGCGAATACCACATCAACTACCCGCATCATCAGGTTATCGGTTTTCCCACCGACATAAGCAGAGATCGTTCCGTATACTGTGCCAATAACCAATGCAATAAGCGTAGAAAAAACCCCTACAAATAAAGAAACACGCGCACCATAAATCATTCGCGACAACAGGTCTCGGCCCAGTCGGTCTGTTCCCAGAAAATGGTTGATGCCAGGAAAAGCAAGGATGTTTAACGTATCCTGTTCCTGATAAGAATAAGGTGCAACCCAAGGCGCCAGAAGTGAAACTGAAAAAATTATAAAAAGAAAACCACTGCTGATTTTAAAAGATGTATTCATAAAGTCATTTCACGGATACTCTGGGGTCTAACCAGCCATATATGATATCGACCACAATATTTGCCACCACGATCAAAACAGCGTAAACCAAGGTGACACCCATAATTAAGGGATAGTCTCTATTGGTAACAGCAGTAATAAAAAACCGGCCCATACCAGGTATGGAAAAAACAAATTCAATGACAAATGAGCCTGTAACCAAACCTGCCGTTAAAGGTCCCATCACTGAAACGATAGGATAAATAGAATTTATCAGGACATGTTTGATTAAAATCTTAAACTCAGTCAGTCCCTTTGCGCGGGCAGTTCGAATATAATCTGAACTTAGAACATCGAGCACAGTAGTGCGAGTTAACCGGGCAATATAACCGGCAAACCCAGCCCCTAAAGCAAAAGCCGGCAGGATCATATAACGTGGCCCCTCCCACAATGCGGGAGGCAACAAGTGCCACTGATGAGAAAATATCCAGACGGATACCGCTCCTAAAACAAAACTGGGAATAGAAATCCCCATGGCCGCGAATAGCAAAATCGATCTATCCAGCAAAGAGTTTTTCCAGTAAGCAGAAATTATTCCCGCGGGCACACCCATTCCCAAAACAACCAAAACTGCGCACATGCCTAAGGTAAAAGAAACTGGAAAAGTATCACGCAAAATATCAGAAACATCACGACCAATATATTTATAGGAAGGCCCCAGGTCACCTTGCAATAATTGCTTCATATAAAGCAAATACTGAACCCCCACAGGTTGATCAAGATGGTATTTAGCCTCAATATTGGCAATAATTGCAGGTGGAAGAATTTTTTCAGTATCAAACGGCCCACCAGGAACCCAATGCATGATTAAAAAGGTAAGTGTTGCAACGGCCACCAGAACCGGTATTCCCAATAACACCCGCCTAACTAGAAATCGTAACATAACAACATTTTAGCATAAGAAAATTGAGGGTCTACGATATTGCATCCAGCACTTCCAAAATGAAAATTATGAGAGATTAAATAAAGGCTGAGCATTACTTAAAAATTAAGAGCTCTAGAAATACAACCAAGTCTCCATAACCCTTATGTCAAAATTTCTCCTTTTCATATGCCTGGCTGATATATAATGAAGGGTCGAATTAAACCATTTCACAAAACCATGAACTATTTTTCTTTAAGAGAATTTATTGACCGCCTTGAATCCGAAAAAGAGCTCATTCGAATTCAGGAACAGGTATCTCCCATTTTAGAAATTGCCGAAATCACGGACCGAGTTTCAAAACAACCCGGTGGTGGAAAGGCGCTCCTTTTTGAAAATGTGGAAGGCAGCTCCATGCCTGTATTAATAAATGCTTTTGGCAGTAAAAAAAGAATGAATACCGCCCTCGGGGTGTATGACGTTGAAGAGATTGCCAAAAGAATCGAGCGCTATTTAAAAATTCCTCCGCCGACTACTATTGTAGAAAAAGCCAAGCTCTTGCCTATGCTTTTACAGGCAGCGCAATTCCCTCCTAAAATTATTGGTGGGTCCAATGCTCCTTGCCAAGAAGTAGTCCATCTGAAAGACGACGTTAATTTAGACCAGATCCCTATTTTGCAATGCTGGCCATTGGATGCAGGCAGATTCATAACATTACCCATTGTCATTAACCGAAGCCTTGATCGCAAGGTCAAAAATGTCGGCCTTTACCGTATGCAAATCTATGATTCTAAAACAACAGGGATGCACTGGCATATCCATAAAGACGGAGCCCATTTCTTTCATGAATATCGGAAACAAAATAAAGTGATGGAGATCGCAGTTGCTATTGGTGCCGACCCTGCATCTTGTTATGCCGCCTCTGCTCCCCTGCCCTATGGTATTGATGAGTTTCTTTTGGCCGGGTTTATCAGAAAGAAAAGCGTCCCCCTGGTAAAATGCAAAACAGTGGACCTGGAAGTACCGGCCAGCGCAGAAATTGTTTTGGAAGGTTATATTGATCCATCCGAAATGCGTTTGGAGGGCCCATTCGGGGATCATACGGGTTACTATTCCCAAGACGGAGATTATCCTGTCTTTCATTTAACTGCCATCACACATCGAAAAAATCCTATTTACCTGACCACTATAGTCGGTAAGCCCCCACAGGAAGATTTTTATCTGGGTCGAGCCACCGAGCGTATCTTTCTTCCCCTTCTCCGCACACAATTACCCGAAATCGTAGATATGGATATGCCGGTAGAAGGCGTCTTTCATAATTGTGTAATCGTTTCTATAAATAAGCGTTTTCCCATGCAATCACGCCGGCTAATGAGTGCCCTTTGGGGGTTGGGACAAATGAGCCTGGTAAAAACTATTATCACTGTCGATGCCACTGTGAATGTGCACAACTATGACGAAGTCATCAACCTGCTTCTGAATAAAGTCAATTTTGAATATGACCTGTTTTTCTCGGAAGGGGTTCTGGATGTATTAAATCACGCATCAGACAATATGCTTTATGGTTCAAAACTAGGTATTGATCTCACAGAAAAAGTGGAAGGGGAGCCCGGCTTTGGAGTAAACGCACCATCCGCATCAACCGATTCAGTTCCACCTTCAACAGAAGAGGTAAATCTTTCTTTTCCTGAATTAAATAGTCACAGGTTTATAAATTTCAATTCCCAAAGACCCATCATGCTTGCCGCATTAAATAAAACTACTTCCAACCAGGCAAAAGAATTCATAGAAACATTTTTCAATGAGCCTAAATTCTCCGGCGTAAATATCCTGATTGTATTAGAAGGCCACATCGATATTGAAAATGATTCCAAGGTGATGTGGAAGTTTTTTAGCAATCTTGATCCTAAACGGGATTTTTATTTTAATAAAAACAGGCTTGGGGTCGATGTAACACAAAAATTAAAAGAGGAAGGCTACCAGCAAAGATGGCCCGAAGAAATTGAGATGTCTAAAGAAATCAAAGAGCGGGTTGACGCAAAATGGGACTCGATGTTTAAAAAATAAAATTTTTTAATGGCATTAGAAAATATAAATATAAAAGGCGCACGGGAACATAACCTCAAAAACCTCCACCTGACGTTGCCACGCGAGAAACTGGTCGTCATTACCGGATTGAGCGGTTCCGGAAAATCCTCACTTGCCTTCGATACCATATACGCTGAAGGTCAAAGACGCTACGTGGAATCCCTTTCTGCTTACGCGAGACAATTTTTGGAGCTGATGGAAAAACCGGATGTCGACTCCATCGATGGTCTTTCACCTGCGATTTCCATCGAACAAAAAAACTCCAGTCGCAATCCCCGCTCTACCGTAGGTACAGTGACCGAAATCTATGATTATTTGCGACTCCTTTATGCACGCATTGGAAGAGTCTTTTGCTATGGGTGTGGGAAGGAAATTTCATCCCAAACTGTTCAGCATATTGTCGATCAGATACAAACCATTCCTGCAGGAAAAAAAATAATGATCCTGGCACCCCTTGCCAGAGAGCGAAAGGGTGAATTTAAAAAAGAAATCCTGGATATAAAACGAAAAGGATTTGTGCGCGCCCGAATAGATGGGGAGGTGCGTTCCCTGGATGAAGAGATTTCTCTAAACAAAAAACTTAAGCATACTCTGGAGATCGTCGTAGACCGTCTGGTGATTAAAGAAAATATGGGGAAACGACTGGCCGACTCCGTCGAAACAGCGCTCAATCACGGCGATAGCAGTCTCGTAGTTTCTATCATCGATGAGGAAGATTTGCTGTTCAGTGAAAAATTTGCATGCAGCTATTGCAACATCAGTTACCCCGATCTTGAACCCAGACTATTTTCATTCAACAACCCTCAGGGGGCCTGCTCTAAATGTGATGGTTTGGGAATAAAAATGGTGATCGACCCTGATCTCGTAGTGCCGGACGAAAGCCTTTCCATTCGCGATGGGGCTATTAAACCCTGGGAAAAACGTAACTCCGTTTATTTCCATCAAATGCTGGATACCATTTCTACTCATTTCAAATTCAAATTAAGTACACCATTTGAAAAACTGAAAAAAAAGACCCGGGAAATTATCTTATACGGTTCAGGAGATGAACCGGTTAAATACTATTATGAAAAAGATGGAAGGGAGCAGCACTTTACCGATACCTTTGATGGAGTCATTCCCGACCTGGAAAGACGTTATCTGGAAACTGATTCTGCCTGGTCCAGAGAAGACATTGCCCGTTTTATGCGTCCCCTGCCCTGCCAGCAATGCAATGGCAACCGTTTGAGAAAAGAAGCTGTTTCGGTAAAAGTGGCCGATATAAACATCGTCGAGTTCACCTCCTTTTCCATCGGCAAAGCCTTCCAATTTTTTAAAGATTTAAAACTTACCAAACAAGAAAACAATATTGCACGACGAATCGTAAAAGAAATTAAAGAAAGGTTAGGCTTTCTCACCAATGTTGGTCTGGAATATCTATCCCTGGATCGCACCTCAGCGACGTTATCAGGAGGCGAGAGCCAGCGTATCCGACTCGCAACACAGATAGGCTCAAGCCTGATGGGTGTTTTGTATGTCCTGGATGAACCAAGCATTGGACTTCACCAACGAGATAATGATCGCTTATTGAAAACCCTTGTTTCCCTGCGTGATTTAGGGAATACAGTCATCGTGGTTGAGCACGATGAGGCGACTATCCGCGCCGCAGACCATGTCGTTGACCTCGGACCCGGCGCAGGAGTTCATGGAGGTGAAGTAACTTTTTCAGGGACACCAAAAGCACTCCTCAAAAATAAAGATTCTATTACCGGGCAATACCTTTCAGGTAAAAAAGAAATTGCCATCCCAAGCCAAAGAAGAAAAGGCAACGGTATGTTTTTAGAAGTCACAGGGGCAAAAGAAAATAATCTACAAACTATTGATGTCAAATTCCCATTAGGGTGTCTCGTTTGCGTCACCGGAGTTTCCGGATCGGGTAAAAGCACGCTTATCCTTGAAATTTTATATAAGGCTCTGGCAAAACATTTTTACAGATCGACAAACAGGCCGGGTGCTTTCGATAAAATCAACGG
>CAJWOD010000023.1 GCA_913044145.1 uncultured Nitrospina sp.
ATTTGTTTTCTGGTTATTCGATCAAGGTCATCATCCGCAAGACCACCCAACGCTAAAATCTGATTTTTAAAATCATTTTGAGATCTTTCATAGCTTGAGACACCAACAACTTCACCACCAAAACTTTCAACTGCTTTTAAAAATTCATCCTTTAACTCTTCACCAAATGATTCCAAAGGATAAAGAATAACAAATCTTCTTAATTTAAGCGTATTGATAGAATATTCAGCCAAAAAACGAGCTTGTATTTTACGCGTCAAGGCATTCCTGAAAATATAAGGACTGGTTTCTACCAGATCTGCCGAAGAAGCTGTGGGAGAGAAAACGGATAGTTTAAATAAGCCCGCAATATCAGCCGACTGTTTAATTTCATCACTTAATAAAGGACCAATTACTCCAACTGTTTTTGGATTTCTGGCTAAATTTTTTAGAATTTCCTCAATCCCAATAGACCCAGATGAATTTTGAACATTTAAAAATATTTTATCTCTCGAACCCTCAGGAAGGAGGTTGTAAGCAAGTTGGATTCCCTGCAAAACTTTTTGGCCAGTAGCAGCAAGCTTACCTGTCAGAGGCAAAATCACGCCCACATTAATTTGTGAATCATTTTCAGCTTGCATTGCCTGCAATTCCATTTCCAAACCTTCTGCTTCTTGATGTTCGGGGAATTGATACAAAAACTTTTCTAACACAGACTTATAACCGCCAATGTCTCTCTTTTCTCTATACAAAGATAGTTTTTTTAGCAAGAGAAGATCAGCCGGAAAACCTTTTTCATATTTTTTAAGTAAATTTGAAAGAACCCTGTCCCCAATATCGCCACCAATCATTTCTACAGTAAATTTGAAAGCTTGTTCACTCACCTCCCTATCGTCCAACTGTGCATAAACCTTTTTTAGATTTGAGATTGCTTTATCAAAACCAAACCTCATCGCATCCAACCTAGAAAGAAAATATAATGCCTTCCATTTTTTCTTTTTATCTAATGATTTCCGAATAACAGTATTAAAAAGTTCCTCGGCTGCATCAAAATTACCAATTTCAAAATTACAAACTGCCATATTAAATTTTATCTCATTAATAAAAAAGACATTCGGATGATCATTCAAAAGCATTTTATAAAATCTCAGTGCAGTGGAAAAAGATTTCGCATTTTGATCAATCAATCCAAGACGAAAAAATGCTTTAGACCTTCTTTTCCCTTTTTTAAAATTCTCTAAATAGGTATGGTAAAAAGGTTTTGCGGCCATAAATTCACCTGAATGAAACAAGTTTTCAGCTTCTATAAATGGTTTGGCATAAACTTCTTTCCTTGGGATTTCATATTTTTTTTGGCTAGAAAAATCTGAATACTCTGATTGCGCCTTTGACTGAAACGGATAGATCAAATAACAGGTAAAAAACAATATGACCGTTATATGTTTTTTGAAATATTTTGGCGAGGAAAGGATAATCATTTTTGACGGGAAAGGTATTTTGATATTTTTTAGGCCGCCCGGGTTTTAAAGGTCAATCTCCAAATGTTTCTGCGTAAAGTTTGAGTCTCAAGGCATTTAGCTTGATAAAGCCATCCGCATCATTTTGGCTATATCCATGGTTATCCTCAAAGCTGGCTATATTTTGGTTGTACAATGATTTTTCGGCCTTTCTACCCATGACCGTGCAGTTTCCCTTATATAGTTTTAGACGTACTTCACCGGTGACATGTATTTGGGATTGGTCCACCGTTTGTTGAATAAGCTTTCTCTCAGGTGAGAACCAGAACCCGTTATAGATCATGCGCGCATAACTGGGAATCAGTGAATCACGTAAAAATGTTACTTCGCGATCCAAGGTAATAGATTCAATAGCGCGGTGAGCCTGATGCAAAATAGTACCACCAGGGGTTTCATATATACCGCGTGATTTCATTCCCACAAATCGGTTTTCGACAATATCAATTCTTCCAATTCCATTTTCTCCACCAAATTGATTGAGTCGTTCTAATAATTTTGCAGGACTTAATTTTTCTCCATTGATCGCTATAGGGTTTCCCGCTTCATATTGGATTTCAATAATAGTTGGCTTATCGGGCGCTTTTTCAGGTGAAGTGGATAATAAAAACATTTCATCGTCGGGACCCTGCCAAGGGTCTTCCAGAACACCGCCCTCATAGCTAATATGAAACATATTACGATCCATACTATAGGGCTTTGCTTTTGTAACCGGCACAGGGATGCCATGAGATACTGCATAATCGATTAATGCAGTTCTTGAATTCAAGTCCCATTCTCTCCATGGAGCAACAATAACAATTTCAGGGTTCAATGTATGGTACGCCAGTTCAAATCGTACCTGATCATTTCCTTTTCCCGTAGAACCATGTGAAACACCATCTGCCCCTTCCTTAGTTGCTATTCGGATCTGCTCTTTGGCTATCAAAGGTCTGGAAATTGATGTTCCTAAAAGATAGTTATGTTCGTAAAACGCATTAGATCTCAACATAGGGAAAACATAGTCTTTAACAAATTCTTCGCGTAAATCCTCGATATAAACTTTACTGGCCCCTGTTGCTAAAGCTTTTTCCCGGACCGGATCTAACTCCTGCCCTTGTCCTAAATCTGCGGCAAATGCGATTATCTCGCAACCATATTTTTCCTTCAGCCATTTAATAATGACAGAAGTGTCTAATCCACCTGAATAAGCCAATACAATTTTTTTAATCGTTTTTTTCATAATTATTTTTTAAGTTAACTAAGTTTCTTTATTAATTTTTGTATTTAAGTATCATAACCTTCTTATACTGCAAACTCCTACTATAGAAATGATCGTATTCGGTCATCCAAAGCATTTTGATCCTTGGTAAAAGACTGTAATGCTGATTGGGTCATTAAATCATCCAAAGCAATCGACTCCGACCAATTATCCAAGCAAGGAATTTTCCCATGATCATATATTTGTTTTAATTCTGTATCAGTAAAATTGTGAAACAAATTAATGTTATATTTTCGACAAAAATCGACTAACTCATTACCTTGCATTTCATCAAGACGATTTTCATTTATTAAAATATCAACAAATGAAATAAACTGGTCTGGCATTTCCCATAGGCATGGAAAGCGTTTTGCCAATGGATGACTAATTTTTATACCCGGAACTATTTCTTCTTTTAAATGGGAAATTACTTCATTAGTTTTTTTTCTAGATTCCTGAAATTCTTTTATCGCCTTTGGCGGTATGGTCAACACATCCAGCCCCGCAAGAAATGCTACTTGTTCCCCACTTCTGATACTTGCACCGATCAATTTTGATTGCACATCTTTATACTTCTCTCTTGCTTCTATAAGCGCATTTTGTGTTGCGAGGGTCACTTTTTCTCCAACCTGATCACCGGAACCAGCTTCGTGGTCTATCACCACTTGATTTAGACGCCCTAAAAAAACATTCACAAAGTCGGGATTGGATAACCTGGCAGCAAGATAATTCTGCCGTGCTGAAAAACCAAGTGTGAAATTTATTGGGATATTTTCCTGAGTTAATTTTCTAACTGCAAGGTAACCTTCCGGGGTAAGCGGGACTTTTACAATAAAAAATTCCGGGCAAACATTAAAATACCTCCTGCCATAATGCAGAGTACGCTCAAGATTCCTAGAAACAGACGGGTGTAGTTCTACACTTACCTTTACCTTAAAAGCCTGCACTAATCTCAAAGCAATTTTACAATTAATTACAAACCCTACTTCTAAAATAAGCTCTTCATCAGTAATTTCGAGCCCCTCATCGCGAATTTTTCGTATGGTATCTTCAATAATCTGATCCATGATTCCACTTTGAACTACCTGATTGGCAAGCGTGTTATTGGTAGTCAAAGCAGTCATTTCCTTCTTCCATATATCCTGAGCCTTTTCCAACTCGCCGGTATCAACCCAAATTTCACTCCCCAAAGATTTTAATTTAGCTAGCAAAGGATCAGACTCAGATTTTGGCGCATCGCCCACAATTTTTTCATAAGCCAGACCATTTAACATTTCGTCTAGTTTCTGATCAACGGTATCCATTTACAAATCCTTTCTAATTTCCGGGTTTATTCAATAGCTTAAACATGTTTTTTTTGTAAAGCTCTACCCCAGGCTGATCAAACGGATTGACATCATTTAAATAACTGGTCATTACAACTGCTTTTTCAAAAAAATAAAATAACTGACCTAAAGATTCAGGCGAGCGGTCTTTAATTGTAATAGAAAGGTTTGGCACTCCACCTTCTTTATGTGCAAGTGCGGTGGCTTCATATGCTTTTTTATTCACATGGTCCAAAGTTTTTCCAGCGAGGTAGTTTAAACCGTCAGAATCATTTTGGGAAGCAGGGATTTTTAATTCCCGGTTGGAATTTTCGATTAGCAGGAAGGTCTCGAATATATTGCGTTTTCCTTCTTGAATCCATTGACCTAACGAATGCAAGTCCGTGGTAAATTCCACCGATGCGGGAAATATTCCTTTTTGATTCTTACCTTCACTTTCCCCTACTAATTGTTTCCACCATTCCGCGAAATGATGTAAAGAAGGCTGAAAAGAAGCTAGAATTTCAGTAATCAACCCCTTTTGATATAGTAAATATCGATATGCAGCATAATGATAAGCATTATTTTCAACTAAGGAGGGCTGAGAATACAATTCCTCGCCTTTGCAAGCACCTGCCAGCAGTTTTCCAATATCGATCCCAGCAACTGCCATTGGCAAAAGGCCAACCGGGGACAAAACTGAAAATCTACCTCCAACATCATCTGGAATAATAAACTTTTGATAACCTTGCTCTTTCGCCAAGGTATTCAATGTGCCTTTGTTTGAATTTGTAGTGACTACAATTCTATCTTTTGCGCCATCCACCCCATATTTTTTTTCAATTAATTTCTTAAATAACCGAAAAGCAATAGCGGGTTCTGTTGTCGTTCCTGACTTGGAAATTACATTCAAACAAACATCATATTTTTCAACAAGGTCAAGTAGGTCGGAATGATAGTCAGAACTGATATTGTGCCCACAAAAATAGATCTCAGGCAAACCCTCTTTATAAAGTTGGTTTAGAAAAGAGGGTTTTAAAAATGTAATCCCGGCTTGCGAACCAATATAGGAGCCACCGATCCCAATAACTATAAAAACCTGACATAGTTCGCGTACAGATTTAGCTACCTCATTAATTTCAGCTAAAACTGCTTTAGATAACCCTGGCTTTTTCCAACCCAAAAAGTCCGATCCAAGCCCTTGCCCATTTTCTAACATTTCGTGATAGGAAAGAACTTTTGGATATATAGCTTCTAAATCTTTTTCAGAAATAAAGGTCTTTAGATTGTTTAAATCCAGAGATAGGCGAGACATAAAATACCAGAAGGTTACCCAGGTAACTCAAGGAATAATACTAATAATGAGACTTTTTCTTTATTTATTTAATAACTCTAACTCCGTAAAAAAATTTATTCAACCAAACCCTTTTCAGCAAGCCACCTTTCGGCCTCTAGAGCTGCCGCACATCCGGTACCAGCAGCAGTTATGGCTTGACGATATTTGTGATCGTGCACATCTCCAGCAGCGAAAACACCTTCTATACTAGTCTCTTGAGTTCCTGGTTTGATTCTAATATAACCTGAATTATCAAGATCTAATTGACCGTTAAAAATACCGGTATTAGGAGTATGGCCTATAGCATAAAAAATACCTGCTACTTCTAACTCACGAGTTTCTTTCGTCTTAATATTTGTGATTTTTGCGCCTGTCACATATTCTTCTCCAATAGCATCATCAAGTACTGAGTCCCAAATTATTTCGAGCTTTGGGTTTTTAAAAGCCCGTTCCTGCATAATTTTTGAAGCTCTCAATGCATCCCTGCGATGTACCATATAGACCATCGAACCAAATTTTGTAAGATAGCTCGCTTCTTCAACAGCTGTATCGCCACCCCCGATTACCATCAAAGGTTGATTACGAAACATAGGAAGGGCCCCATCACATACGGCACAAGCAGACATGCCGTTATTCCACATTTTTTCTTCATTTGGAATTCCCATACGCTTAGCAGTCGCGCCTGTTGAGATAATCACAGAATGTGCTTTAATTTCACGGTTCTCGCTTTTAATACTAAAGGGAGACTTATTTAAATCTATTTCAACAACATCTTCCTGAACCATTTCTGTGCCAAACCGTTCTGACTGTTTACGGAACAATTGCATCAACTCCGGACCTTCAACCCCTTCAGGAAATCCAGGATAATTCTCAACATCCGTTGTCGTTGTCAATTGTCCTCCCGCAGATCCACCCAACATATAACCTTCAAACATAAAAGGCTTTAAATTTGCTCTAGCTGCATATATTGCCGCAGTGTGACCTGCAGGGCCTGATCCAACAATCACAACATTTTTCACATCATTCATAACTGACCTTTCAATTAATTCGGCCTAACGCAACGAAAACCCACACCGCTGTATCTTAAATCGGGGTCTTTGGCAATCCGATCTGAAGTTCTTAGATAATGGCTTAAGGAATCCCATGATCCACCACGCACCACTTTATTTTTTCCCTTTACTGCCCCTAAAGGATTCTGCTGATATTCTAAATCCTCATACGGACCATACCAATCCATCGTCCATTCATAAACATTTCCCATCACATCATAGAGACCGCGGGAGTTTGGTTCAAAGCTTCCAACAGGAACAGGGGCCCCTACACCATAAGGTTGATTCCAATGTGCACCGCCTAGCTTTTCAACCTTCGCAGCATATTCCCATTCTGCCTCGGTTGGCAATCGACCCTCCCGCCATTTGCAATAAGTTAATGCTTCTTCCCAAGTTATGAATACAACAGGTTGATTTTTTTGATTGAAATCTCTAGGCCGGTCCTCATGTAATACTGCCGGCTCACAGACTCCAGCCAAAAAGCATTTACGATATTCATCATTTGTAACTTCATACTTGTTTATCCAAAAGGAATCAACCTTCACCTTATGTGGAGATTCATCGTTGCACCAATCGGAATTATTTTGTTCCTCCTCACAATAGAGGCTGCCCATTTCAAAGTCTCCACCTTCAACCAAAACTTGTTCACTGGCATAGATCGGACTTACAACATATAAGCTAAAAAAAACAATTAAAATTGATTTACTGATGTTCATTTTACTCAAACCTCAATTTTTTCTCGAATAGCATTCCTAACATCATCGTATTTTGCCGGAAGTTCAATAGCCTCGAATGCATAATCTGACTGAACACCTGGTATCTTCTCTGTATGACATTTAAACAAAAAGTCTGTGAATTTCAATCCGTTTGCCGTTGAAATCACAACCACCTTATCCTTCTTTTTAATCACCCCGCGGCTCACAAGTTTTTCCAAAACTGCTAGTGCCACACCGGTATGCGGGCAACAGAGTAAACCCGTGCGATTTGCCTTGCTAGCCGCATTTGCAAGCTCATTTTCAGTTGCTTCTTCAACGATCCCCTCAAAGGCCTTCAAAGTCCGTATAGCTTTCTTAACACTGACAGGGTCACCAATTTGAATAGCGCTGGCAAGCGTTTTTTGAGCTTGCATCGGTTCGAAGGTTTTAAATTCTTGTTTAAAGCTCCTGTACAGTGGATTCGCGCGCTCTGCTTGTGCACAAACCAGACGTGGTAACTTATCGATCAAACCTAGATCGTAAAACATTTGAAACCCTTTACCAATTGCACTAACGTTTCCAAGGTTTCCTCCAGGTACAATCACGAAGTCTGGAACTTCCCAATTAAACTGCTGAACCAACTCAAAACTTATAGTTTTTTGTCCTTCGATCCTAAGAGAATTCATAGAGTTGGCCAAGTAAATATCATCGGCTTGACAAACTTCCCTAACCAACTTCATACAACCATCAAAATCAGTATCCAGAGATAGAGTCAATACTCCATGGGTAATAGGTTGAATCAATTGTGTCAAGGAGACCTTGTTTTTAGGAAGAAAAACAATTGCAGGAATTCCTGCTACAGCACAGTAAGCAGCTAGAGAAGCAGATGTATCGCCGGTGGAAGCACAAGCCACGGCTTTAATATTTTTTCCTTGGGAAATCATCTGTTTAACCATAGATACCAAGATGGTCATCCCAAGATCTTTAAACGAACCTGTATGAGCCATTCCACATTGTTTCACCCAAAAATCTTCAAGGCCCAGTTGCTGGCCTAGCCGGTCAGCCCAAAAAAGATTGGTGCCTCCTTCATAAGTAGAAACAATATTCTCATTATCGACATTCGGACAAGCTAATTCCTTTTTCCCCCAAACCGAACTGCCATAGGGCCATTCATTTTTACGGTAACGATTTTCAAATAATTCTTTCCATTCCCTGGCAGACCTTTTCTTCAGCTGATCCATATCGTGTACGACTTCAAGTAATTCATCACAATCGCGACATCGATAAATAATATCGGTCAGTTCATAAGAACTCCCACACTCTGGATTAATGCATTTAAAACTGGCTTTAAATTCCATTCCTATTTTTCAACTCGGATGAGGTTGGATTTTGCGCAGACTACATCAAGTTGCTCTATTTCTTTTAAGGCATTTTGAATATTGCCTTCACTAGATCGATGGCACATCATGAAAAGAGATACAGCCTTACCTTTTTCACCACGGCCTTTTTGGATCATAGATTCTATGCTTATACAATGATTACCAAGAATTCCTGAAATTTTCGAAAGCACGCCGGGTTTATCCAAAACATTGAAACGCAGAAAGTATTCCGATTCAACAGCACTTATGTCTTTTAAGGGGATTGGCTTTATTTCTGAACTTTGAAATGAAGAAGCAGGCATTCTACCACTCGCATTGGAAATTATGTTACGTGCAATTTCTACGATATCTCCTACAACAGCACTTCCAGTAGGTAATGCACCTGCCCCGTGTCCTATCAGAATATTTTCATCCATCATATCATCGCAGACCCGAATCGCATTTAAAACGCCGTTCACACTTGCCATCGGGTGACTACTGGGTATCATTGCGGGGTGAACACGTATATCAATTGATTCTCCATCATACTTGGATATAGCGAGCAGTTTGATTCGATACCCAAATTCCTTGCCAAACTCGATGTCCTCTGAGGTGATATTGGTAATACCAGAAACTTTAATATCTTCAAATTTGATGGGTGCCCCATAGGCAATACGCGTTAATACGGCAATTTTGTGGGCAGAATCGATACCTTCAATATCAAATGTCGGGTCAACTTCAGCAAATCCTTTTTCCTGTGCCTCTTTCAAGGCAACATCAAAATCACAATTTTCATCGGACATTTTACTGAGTATATAATTAGCGGTACCATTTACAATCCCTTCAATTGTCTGAATACGGTTGGCTACGAATCCTTCACGAATAGACCGAACAATGGGAATCGCTCCACCGATAGATGCCTCAAAACCGATTGAAAGTCCTTTTCCTTCTACGGTTTCAAAAAGCTCATCGCCATGCTTAGCCAATAAAGCTTTGTTAGCGGTCACTACATGTTTATTGTTTTTTAGAGCTTTTAATATGAAGGTTCTAGCTGGTTCATAACCACCGATCAACTCTATAACGATATCGATTTCAGGGTTTTCAATAATATCATCTACCGAAGTTGTCAACACACCATCATTAACAACAACTCCTCTATCGGTTGTAATATCTAGATCAGCAATTTTTGCTAGACAGACAGCCGCACCTAATCTTTTTTGGGTTACTTCCTGGTTTTCAGCAAGAATCTTTGCTACACCGGCTCCTATTGTGCCAAATCCTATCAACCCAACATTAATCTTTCTCATTTTTTATCCATTCCAAAAAATTCCAGCCTTTGGAGGCAATATAGCATTAAAAGACTTCACGGATTCCTCTAATAGCTTGACGAATTCGATGCTCATTTTCTACAAGCGAAAAGCGGACAAAATGGTCGCCTCCGTCACCAAAGCCAATTCCCGGCGCTACCGCAACCTTCGCTTTGTCTAATAGCATTTTAGAAAATTCAAGTGATCCAATTTTTTTAAACTGATCAGGGATTTCTGCCCAAACCATCATAGTGGCTTTAGGAGGTGTTACTTTCCACCCCATTCTGTTAAGTCCTTCGCATAAGACATTGCGTCGGTTGCGATAAGTTTCTATTATTTCTTCTACACAATCTTTAGGTCCATTCAATGCAACTGTAGCGGCAATTTGAATGGGTTGAAACATACCGTAGTCCTGATAACTTTTTATTCTCGCCAAAGCATTAATTATTTCACTATTCCCGACCGCGAAACCCACTCGCCAGCCCGGCATATTATAACTTTTTGACAAGGTAAAAAACTCAATTCCCACATTTTTTGCCCCGGGAACTTGCAAAAAGCTGGGAGCCTTGTAACCATCAAATACAATATCCCCATACGCAAAGTCATGGATAACGATTAAATCGTGTTCCTTAGCAAAATCCACAACCTTTTCAAAAAACTCAATCTCAACCACCTGTGTGGTGGGATTATGAGGAAAGTTTATGACCATTGCCTTTGGTCGAGGCGAATTTTGCTTGTAAGCATCAAGTAATCCCTCAAAAAAATCTGAATCTGGCCCTAGAGGAACGTGGATTACATCACCATTTGCCAAAATAAAGGCATAAGTGTGAATGGGATATGCGGGGGTCGGGACCAACACCGAATCTCCAGGTGTTGTGATGGCTAATGCTAGATGAGATAAGCCTTCTTTTGAACCAATCGTAGCAATTGCTTCTGAGTTTGGATCCAAATCGACATCAAAATTACGCTTATACCAGTTGCATATAGCCAATCTAAGCTTATAAATTCCCTTAGAGAGTGAGTAGCGATGATTGGCCTCTTTTTTAGCTGATTCAATCAATTTTTCGACAATATGATTGGGTGTCGGCATGTCGGGATTTCCCAACCCAAAGTCGATAATATCCTCGCCCCTTCTACGGGCTTCGTATTTTAAATTATTAACGATCCCAAGCAAATACGGGGGAAGACTTTTTATGCGTGAAAATTCTCTCATTTAACAAATATGTCTAAAATTTTTACACCAATAAGGATAGGTAAACCGAAAGGATGTGACTCAGGCTTGTGCGGAGGTAACCTTCTAAATTCTTACGACACCCTACACCTGCAAGCGTAAGATATCACAATTTAAATACCTCGGCAAATTCAAACCTCCATACAAAATAATGCTTTTCACAGATTCTTTTTCCTTGATTCAAGCCTTTTTCAGGGAGTAATATTCGTGCGGAGATGACTTACTAAGTTCAAACTGGCTACAAGTTCTTTCCAAGACCCATCAACACACACAGAAACATAAAAAATCTGATCAACACTTAGATGAAGGCAAGTGGACCCCAACATGTAATCCACCGATCATACCAATTCATCTACGGCTAATATTCGATTCATCAAACTATGGAACTGATTCAAATCATAATTTTAGGAATTATTCAGGGTTTGACGGAGTTTTTACCTGTTTCCAGCTCAGGCCATCTCATACTCACATCTTTGGTGCTCAATTTAAAAGACCAGGGATTAGCTCTGGATGCGATCCTGCATCTGGGAACCCTCATGGCTATTTTGATCTTTTTCAAAAAGGACCTTTTTAATATATTTTTAGGTTTGTTTGACAAAAGACGGGACACACATAGGGTAGCCTGGTGCATTGTTGCTGCTTCGTTTCCTGCAGGTTTAATAGGCTTATTTTTTGGGGACTGGATTGAATCCAGTTTACGCAACCCAACCTTTGTCGCAGTGAACCTCTTATTTTGGTCTTTGATTTTGTATGTAGCAGACCGTTCTGGAAAAAGTAAAATTAAGTCAAAATCAGAATTAAAGGAGTTAAACTTCTCACAAATATTTTTTATCGGTTGCGCTCAAGCTATAGCCCTATTACCAGGAACATCTCGATCTGGGATAACGATTGCGGCCGGGCTTTTCAGCAACCTAAATCATATTACAGCAACCCGGTTTTCGTTTCTTCTTGGCGCGCCTATTATTTTTGCAGCAGGTATTTATAAGCTCATCACCTTCATGTCCGAACCCAACACCCTCCAGCAATATACCCATCTGCATTTGATAGTTGGACTGGGAATCAGCTTTTTGGTTGGTTTGCTAGCAATCAAATTGCTTTTACAAGTAGTAGAAAAACTCGGATTATTCCCCTTTATTGCCTATAGAGTCGTGCTGGCTGCAGTAATCCTTTTTTACTACGCGTAAAAACGACAAAAAAAAACCGCCCTGATAAAAAAATCAGGGCGGCTTATTAGTGCTCTTTAAATCTTAGCCACAGGTTACAGTAACAGCAACCGTTCCCGTGTTATGAATGCGTACTTCACCACTGATATCACCAATGGAGTCGCCACGGCTAAAATTGTTTTGATGTTTAAAGGTAACCGACTTTTGACCCATGGAGTGCTTGCTACCCATTTTCACTTGCTTATTACCGGCAGCTCCACCACCATTACCAGGGAAGCTCATATGATCATTAGGTGCTAATGTAAATGGTACCGTTGTAAAATTGGACGATTTCCAGAGGTAACCATTCGCTGCACCACGGTCTTCCGCATCCCCTGCTGCAGCTGTTTCAATTTTGATTGTGCCAGCGTTATTACATTTTCCCATTCCACCAGGAGCTACATTTCCTGCAAAGGCAGAAGCTGCCAGACAAAATGAAGCGATGGTAACGA
>CAJWOD010000024.1 GCA_913044145.1 uncultured Nitrospina sp.
CAAGTAAATAACGGCGCCGACTTTGGTGCATTGGCTAAACAACATTCCCAAGACAGCTTGGCGTCAAAAGGAGGGGATTTAGGGTTTTTTACACAAAAACAAATGCTACCTGCTTTCAGCTCACGCGCCTTTAAAATGAAAGTTGGAGAAGTTAGCGAGGTATTCAGAACAGGGCACGGTTTTCATGTTATCAAAGTAACCGATAGAAAAGCAGGGGTTCTCAGTCCTTTCGCAGCAGAAAAGGAAAAGATCGAAAAGTTTTTGGTCAACAAAAAAATCTCACAGGCAACCCGAGACTACATTGAAACCCTCAAGAAAAAAGCTGAAATTAAGACCTATTTCTAATAAATCTTTGCAAAGATAAAACCTAGTACGAATATAAAATTCAGTTATTATTTCTTCGATTTTTTACTGTCAACCTGACTGAGCTTTCGCTTAACGGTTTTCTGCTTATCCTTATCAAAATCTACTCTCAGGTAAACAGTGTTATCAAATAACCTACTAACCACACCTTCTTTTTTCTTTCCAGCAAAATCAAACTTAATTTTATCTCCAATTTTCATATCTTCACCTCTTTTATAAACAAAAATTATCCTACCTTGCCCGCGAAAGACACGAGGTTAGGGGAAAACAAATAAAGAGTCAAATTTATTGATCGTATACCGAGTAGCATAGCACCTTATTTGGAAATTCATAAGCGCTACTCTATTGCCCAAAAACTCCATGCCTAGTACAATCTGGAAAAACATTGGAGTTCCTTTCAAGTTATTCTTAACCTCTGGCAAAAAATTTAAACGTGAACCTTTCTTTAGACAAATCCTTAGCAGAGGTGGCATTTAATTTGCCAATCAAAGAAGTTTTCACCTATAAAATTCCTCCTGAATTTTTTGGAAAGGTTCAGGTTGGTATGCGGGTATTCGTTCCTTTTGGGAAACGTCGTATTACTGGTTATGTTGTCAAACTGTCCTCCAGTTGGGATAAAAAGTTTAAACTAAAATCCATCAGCGACTTGCCAGACACCAAGCCCGTTGTAGACAAAGAAATTCTTGCTCTGACAAAATGGGTGAGTGATTATTACCAATGCTCCTGGGGGGAAGCTATTAGTGCCACTCTGCCTGCTGGGTTAGACGATGAAGACCGTGAAGAGCTCTCTTTAACAAAAGCAGGAATGGATGCATTAAAGAAAAAGTCTCTTCCTAAAACAGGAGCTCTCCTTTTACACTTTATCAGCCAAAGACCTAGAGTTACCCTCAAACAATGCCAAAAAGGACTGGGTAAGAAATTCAGCATCTATTCGCTCGCTAATTTAAAAGAGGGTGGGTTGCTCACTTCTACTAAAGCTATCCATAAAAGTACTATAGGTTATAAGTTTATAAAATCCGTTCGACTTAACCCTAATTTTTCAAAACCAGAAAATATTGAACAGCTTTTAAAACGTAGTCCTAAACAAAAAATGGTCTACGACCACCTATTAAAAGGTGAAATTAGCACTTCTGATTTGGAAAAACAGGTAAAAGGAAGTGCTGCCGCGCTTAAAAGCTTAAAAGAAAAAAAACTGGTTGAAGTATTCATCCAAAAAAGGGAAAAAACCAGCGATGTCGACATATCCAATCAACCCATTGGACCTTCTCTAAAATTTACAGCGGAACAAAAAATAGTTTTTGCCGAACTTAGTAAAGCGATTAAACAATCAAAATTCCAACCCTATCTATTGCATGGTGTAACAGGTAGCGGAAAAACCGAAATCTATATTCGATGCATTCAACAGGTTCTGGAAAAAGGAAAAACTGCAATTATGATGGTTCCAGAAATTTCCCTAACACCTCAAACGGTAGAACGATTCCGCCAACGATTTGGAGATCGAGTAGCCATTCTTCATAGTGGGTTGTCGCAAAATGAACGTTTTATCGAATGGAAAAAAATTTACGAGAGAAAGGTTTCCATAGCTGTGGGTGCTCGTTCTGCTATTTTCGCTCCATTCTCAAATCTGGGAATCATTGTCATTGACGAAGAGCATGACGGCTCTTATAAGCAAGAGTCAACACCGCGTTATCACGCACGCGATACCGCGGTGATGCGCGCCAAATCACAAAATGCCGTTGTACTGCTCGGGTCAGCTACTCCCTCATTAGAATCAATTCACAATACTCATCTCGACAAATATAAATATCTTTCTCTAAAGAAGCGTATAGGAGATCGGATGCTACCCATTGTTAGTCTGGTTGATATGCGAAAAGAACGAAAAGAATTTAAAAACTTTTCTATTTTATCTGGCCAACTTGTCGCCGCTATACGCGATCGGCTTTCCAGAAAAGAGCAAATATTTCTATTCCTCAATCGACGCGGTACCGCAAGATTTGTTTATTGCTCGGATTGTGGTTATGTCATGGAATGTAACCATTGTAGTGTCACTCTCACATTTCATAGCAATGATAATCAACTACTCTGTCATTACTGCAATTTTTCGACCCACATGCCAGGAAATTGTCCTGAATGTCAGGGAGAAGTGATCCGATTTAGCGGGTTCGGCACTCAAAAATTAGAAGAAGAAACTATCAAGCTATTTCCCAAAGCAAGAGTCACTCGGCTCGACAGAGATACCACGCAAGGCAAAAAGGCATTCATAAATATGCACCAAAAAATGCATTCAGGTGAAATCGATATTCTTATAGGAACGCAAATGATCACCAAAGGCCACGACTTTCCCAATGTCACCCTTGTGGGTATCGTTGCAGCAGATGTTTCCCTTAATATTCCAGATTTTCGATCCTGCGAACGAGCATTCCAGCTCATTACACAAGTGGCCGGGAGGGCAGGACGCGGAAAAGTTCCCGGGAAAGTGATTATCCAAACCAACAACCCCGATCATTATATGTTTGAGTTTGTGACAGAACACGATGTTAATGCCTTCCACAATAAAGAACTGAAATTTAGGAAACGGTTGAATTATCCACCTTTTACAAAAATCATAGCCTTGGAAATCGTTTGCGAAAATGAAGCCCAGGGGGAAAATGCAGTAGACAAACTTAGACAGTCTTATTCACGACTTATTTCGAAAGAAAAATCCGTGGACTTAATCGGACCCTCCAAAGCGGCTCTTTACCGGCTTCAAAATAAATTTCGCTGGCATTTGATATTGCGTGGAGGAAACATGAAACAATTACAAAATATTTTGCTAAAATTTTCTCAGCTTAATGAATCCAAGGCTCGCGACAAAGTGAAATTAACCATAGATGTCGATCCTTTAAACCTTCTTTAACCCTTTATTAAAACCCCTTATATGAAACTATTTAGATCCGCCTACGACTGGGTTTTACACTGGGCAGCGACACCTTATGCACTGCCTGCCCTTTTCGTAATATCTTTTGTAGAATCTTCTTTTTTCCCCATTCCCCCGGACATTTTACTGATTGCCATGACCGTTGCTGTACCCACGTTATGGATCCGGTATTCTCTTTTTTGTTCAATTGCATCAGTACTAGGGGGAGTGTTTGGTTATTTTATTGGTTACCAGTTTATGGATCTAGTCGGTCAGCGAATTGTGGACTTTTATCACTTACAGGAAACATTCGATAAAATTGGAGGGCTCTACAATGAGCATCAGGGTTGGGCAGTAGCTGCGGCAGGATTCACTCCTCTCCCCTATAAAATATTCACCCTGGCTGCCGGGACATTTAAAATTAATTTACCCACCTTTATCCTGGCTTCGGCTATTAGCCGTTCGGCACGATTTTTTCTGGTTGGGTTTCTAGTTTACCAATTCGGCCCGCCTATCAAGACATTAATAGAAAAATATTTTAATCTATTCAGTATCGTATTTTTTGTTTTGCTCGTGTTAGGATTTTATTTGTTAAAATTTGTGCTATGACGAAGGAGGATCGCATGGATGAGCATTGCGTTATTTTTATTACCGCAGGGTCCAAAGAAGAAGCAGAAATATTAAGTCGCGGAATGATAGAAAAGAAACTTGCCTTTTGCGTTAACACAGTTCTCGGCATTCAATCGACTTACCACTGGGAAGGTAAGCTACATGTCGATAATGAGATTCTATTAATTGCAAAAACCCGACAGCAGAAATACAGCGCGCTGGAAAACTGGGTAAAACAAAATCACAGTTACGATGTTCCGGAAATCATTTCCCTGCCTATTCAAAAAGGACTGCCTGAATATTTAAAAGCAATCGATGACTGGGTTACCAGTTAAACTCAATGGCAAACTATATAAAAAAAAAAGACTGGCAGATTTCTGAAAATCTCGCTACACCTGAGTCTGCTTACTTACGACGACGGGAATTTATTCAAGGCACGGCCCTAACCTCTCTAGTGACGGTAGGCGCGTTATACGGATGCGGTCCTTCCACCCCTCCAAATTCTCTCCCAGGAGTTGAATGGAACGATACGGAAAAATCGATCTACCCTGCCAAGCGCAATTCGGAATTTGAACTCGACCGACCCATGACCGATGAAAAAATCGCGGGAACTTATAATAATTTTTACGAGTTTGGTACCGATAAAGCAGATCCCGTCAATTACGCTCAAAAACTCAACACCCGACCGTGGAAAGTCGAAGTGGGTGGACTCGTCAACAAACCCAAAACAATCGATATCGACGACCTGTTAAAAACTATGCCGATAGAAGAAAGGCTGTATCGCCTTCGCTGTGTCGAAGCCTGGGCCATGGCAGTCCCATGGACGGGTTTTGCATTTAAAGAACTGTTAAAACTCGTGGAACCAAAGTCATCCGCAACTCATGTTAAAATGGAAACCTTCTACCAACCGTTCACCGCACAAGGGCAGCTGGCTTTTTGGGAACCCTGGGCCTACACCGAAGCATTGACAATAGAAGAAGCAATGAATGAAATTACTTTTCTGGCCACAGGAATTTATGGACACCCATTATCCAATCAACACGGTGCCCCGATTCGTCTTGCCGTTCCGTGGAAGTATGGGTTCAAGAGTATTAAATCCATTGTAAAAATAGAACTCGTTGACTACAAACCCATGACGTTTTGGACGACTTTGCAAGGACTCGAATATGATTTCACTGCCAACGTCAATCCGGGCATCCCTCATCCCCGCTGGCCGCAGAACCGCGAAAAGATGTTAGGAACCGGGGCTATCCGAGCAACAATGCCATATAACGGCTATGGCAAATACGTTGCACAATTATATTCTTAATTATTTAAATTATTATATCCATCAGAAAAAAAATCTTCTTTATCTTTACTTCTTAAAAAACAATTCTAACTGTGCGCCCATGAAGCCCGCTATGGCACCACCTGTTCCTGCTGCGATTATCAGGATGTCCCGATCACCAGTTCGATAACCAAAGTAAGCACCAATTATTACCCCCAGACAGATGATCACCATATACCTGTATCCACCGAGCCAACCGACAAAACCGCCGACCACCAAGCCTAAAAAACCAGCAATGACCATCAGCAAGGGGCTATCCATCACCAACCCGATCAATATTCCCGTCGTGCCAATCAAGGCCATGCCTATATAAATTTCATTTTTCTGAACAGGTTTTGGCATATGAAAGTGTAACTCCGTTGGCAATTTGAAATGGCCCTATTTAGCAATCAAGCATTGAATGGGATATAAGAGCCATCGTTCAATCCTCAACCACGTGTTATATCTTTTCCACTGATTTCATACCTCGAAGGGGTAAATGAATACTAACAGAACATTTTCTTTCTTCCTGATTATCCTGCTTACCAAGCAACTGCATATGCTTAAAAAGGGCAAAGAAAAACCCCCTCAACCCCCCTTAGAGGGGGAAATAAAATGAGGAGGCTAACTTGATAATTTTAGATGTTCTTGAAAACCTCGTCGAGGCTCTTCTTAGCATCGCCAAACAGCATTCGTGTATTCTCTTTAAAGAAGAGCGGATTTTGCACACCTGCATAACCGGTTGCCATTCCACGTTTCAGAACAATAGTCGTTCCCCCCAACCATGGCTCCATGACTGGCATTCCAGCGATGGGGCTGTCTGGATCAGTTTGCGCTGATGGATTGACAATATCATTTGCACCAATAACGATGGAAACATCGATATCGGGAAAATCGTCATTAATCTCATCCATTTCATAAACAATATCGTAAGGCACTTTGGCTTCAGCCAGCAATACATTCATATGCCCCGGCATTCGCCCTGCTACAGGATGAATTCCGAACCGAACATTTATTTTTTTGGCGCGAAGTGCTTTAGTAATTTCATTAACAATATGCTGTGCCTGGGCCACCGCCATTCCGTAACCCGGAATAATCATGACCTCTTTGGATTCTGTTAACAATGCTGCCACTTCAGGAGCCTGTAGGGCAATGACTTCGCCTTGCTCTTCGACAGAAGCACTGCCGCCGCCGCTGGTTGTTCCAAACCCACCTGCGATAACGGAAAGAAACTTCCGGTTCATCGCGCGACACATGATATAACTCAGAATGGCACCACTACTTCCTACCAATGCGCCCGTTACAATGAGCAGATCGTTGCTGAGCATGAACCCCGTTGCCGAAGCCGCCCAACCGGAATAACTGTTAAGCATGGAAACAACAACCGGCATATCGGCACCACCGATAGCCATTACCATATGAATTCCAAATAGCAGCGCAATACCCGTCATAATCAACAAGGGCGCTGTTCCGCCACCTGCCGCTGACTGGACAACAAATTCTTTACATAACCAGATGGAAATAAGCAACAGAATCAAGTTTAAAAAATGTCGCGCAGGGAGCAACATGGGGTTGCCACTTATTTTTCCGCTCAATTTTCCAAAAGCTATGACAGATCCCGATAAAGTTACAGCACCGATTAGAATACCCAGATAAGTTTCCACATCGTGAATGGTTAATTCGACACCGCTGTAGTGACTCAATCTTCCGGGATCCATAAAGTTGGCAAATCCAACCAATACCGCTGCAAGCCCTACCAGGCTATGGAGCATGGCAACCAACTCCGGCATTTCAGTCATTTGAACACGCTTTGCCAGAATCAGACCGATGGCTCCACCTAAAATCAGACCACCGACAAGGATTTCGATATTGCCTGTAACTCCCGCTATAGTAGCAATCAACGCCACAGTCATACCGATTATCCCATAAAGGTTACCGCGCCTTGCAGTTTCCTGATTGCTCAGTCCCCCTAAAGCTAAAATAAATAAAATTGTTGCCCCAACATAAGAGGCGGTTACGATTCCTTCACTCATTTTCTCGCCTCCTATTTGCGAAACATTTCAAGCATGCGGCGCGTTACCGCGAATCCGCCTACTATATTAATAGATGTGATCAGCACTGCGAAACCAGCTATCCACATAATAGAACTTTCTCCCGAACTTATTTGCAATATGGCTCCGATAACAATGATGCTACTGATAGCATTGGTCACACTCATGAGGGGAGTATGTAACGCAGCTGTAACATTCCAGATAACCATATAGCCTACAAAACAGGCCAACACAAAAACCGTGAAATGCGCCATGAACGAAGCAGGAGCTATAGCTCCCAGACCAAATAAGGCCAGCGCACCCAAGCCAAAAGTAATGAGAGGCCCCATCGCCGAAGATTCTTCTTCAACAGGTTTTACCTCTGCAGGTTTCTCTTCCTTTTTTGCAGGTGTAGCAGAGAGTTTTGGAGCGGGTGGCGGGAAAGTAATCTCCCCTCCTTTAACTGCTGTGGCCCCTCGAACAACCTCATCATCAAAGTCAACTTTTGCGTTACCATCTTTTTCCTTACACATATCTGTCAAAAGATGGCGCAAATTGGTTCCATACAATTGACTAGCTTGAGCTGCCATCCGGCTCGGCAAATCGGTGTATCCAATGATAGAAACGCCGTGAACCTTGACGATTTTACCCGCTTCAGAAAGTTTGCAGTTTCCGCCCTGCTCCGCAGCAAGATCGACAATGACACTTCCGTCTTTCATAGATTCAACCATTTCAGACTTAATTAATTCAGGGGCAGGCTTGCCTGGAATCAAAGCCGTCGTAATAATGATATCTACTTCTTTGGCTTGTTCAGCAAAAAGCGCCATTTCTGCTTCGATGAATTCTTTACTCATTACTTTTGCATAGCCGCCGGTTCCTGAACCTTCTTCTTCAAAATCGAGTTCCAAAAACTCCGCATCCATACTTTCAACCTGCTCTTTTACCTCAGGTCGGGTATCGAAGGCCCTAACGATTGCACCCATACTCTTTGCTGCTCCAATCGCGGCAAGGCCAGCAACCCCAGCACCGATCACCATAACCTTTGCGGGAGGCACTTTTCCTGCTGCTGTGATCTGTCCCGTGAAAAATCGCCCAAAATTTTGTGCGGCCTCAACCACTGCGCGGTAACCCGCAATATTTGCCATGGAACTGAGCGCATCCATTTTTTGTGCACGGGAAATACGCGGCACCATATCCATTGCCATAGCGGTTACTTTTTTATCTGCCAATTTTTTCAGCAGATCAGGGTTTTGCGCCGGCCAGAGAAACGAAATCAATATCTGGCCTTCTTTCAGAAGATCTATTTCAGGCCCGTTTAACTCAGGGCCACGAACTTTTAAAATAATATCGCTATCGTTCCATACGGATTTGACCTCATTTGCTATTATCGCACCGGCTTCTGTATACGCAGCGTCAGAGAAATTAGCGAGGCTTCCGGCTCCTGCCTCCACAATAACTTCAAAACCCAGTTTTTTTAAATGACCGATGACTTCGGGTGTCGTTGCCACCCTCTTCTCACCTTCATGGATTTCTTTTGGAACTCCAATTTTCATATCACTATCTCTCAATAAAAATTTTAGTTTTTGGGAAATATAAAGTGGGTAAGACTACCATAAAACCCCTTACATTTCTACCAAACGCCGGCCGTAGCCGCAATAAATCAAAAACCAAAAAACAGCTGGGTCGCGCAGAGCATCCACCGCTGAAAGGAAAATGAGAATTATCTATCTAATAAAATCTGGCCTATTGCTAGCTGTCTAGTTAGAGTCCTGATCGTCGAAGACGCCTTTGGCAAGGCTTTTACGAGCAGTGCGGGCTTCCTGATCAGCACGAGTAACCCCTCCATCATAGTCGTTATAGTCTACAAATTTTAGTACGGGCTCCATCTCTGGATGACGATTCAGATAAAGTTTAGCCATCATTTGTGTGGTTCGCCTGTATTTTGGATGCCCGGCTTTTTGGGTACGTAACTCTGCAAAATGGCTTAACTCGCGGAGATTCATTCCCATATTCCAGCGTATGAAATGATTGAATAAGGTAGCATATTGTGCTTCCTGATCAAAACCTGCACGCTTCAAGTCACGGTGTAACGATTCGGTGCGCTCAAAACACTCCTGAACTTTCTCAGCCATGCCTATTTCTGTAATTTCTTCTGGGACGGAATACCCTAACTCCACTCCCAGATCCTGCCTCTGCTGTGTGAGCATTCTATGCCTTTGCAAATCGCGGTACTCAGCGAAGCCTGCTAGGATATCGAACTGAATAGGATAACCGTATTCCAAAGCTCGACCTGGCCTGTCTCGCTTGCTTTTTCGTGAACCAATATAGGCCTCAAAAATTTGTTTTTTCTTTTCATCCGATAATTGCCGAATGATTTTTCTTATTTGCTGGGAGGAATGTTTCACATAAGGGAAAATCATGTTTGCCAATAAATTGATCTGGTGGTCATCTGCCGCATCTTCCAACAAAATCACTTCTGCAGTCGATTCAATAGGAAGCAAGCCAAACAACTCCTCACACAACGAGCGCATAGTCTCGTGGTTTGCTGCTGTGTATGGATTCCGATCCGCACGTTTTATAAACGTAGGGATTTGCGTGTTTAATGCTTTGCGAATCGATTCAGCGAGTTGATTAGCTTCCGATAAATCACTCGTCATCAATTTACTAATCAGTCCTGAATAAAATCTGCCGTTTCCCACCAATCCAAGATTCGCTTGGGTACATGCAGGAAGAATACATCGAATCACATCACATGCTGCGCTTCGAATTGTAAAACTGTAGGCAATTCGATGTGCTTTGATTTCATTTTCGTCCTGAAGTTTTGACAGCCCTACCTTTTGGATTTGATCCTTTCGTTCCACTTCGATTTCAAACGCTTCTTTTGTCAAACGCTTGCGAAATAGAGCCTGCATAGGTTCGACCATTTCTGCATATGTTTCAAAAAGAAAATCCATATTATCCGTAAACTTCTGACCCAACTCCGATTCACGAATATTATCCGGGCAAATATATCTCCAACGTCCATTCTTTTTTGTATCGTATAGAACATATCGGGTTGATTCCTCAATAGGAGATCCGCCAATACGGCAGTCTTCTATAACCTTTGTCATCAAGTTAGAAATTTCTTCTATGCATAAAGGGGCTACCGCCAGCTCCGCAACTGATTCGTCACCATACTTATTTACAACTCGGTCGATCATCTGTGAACCTTTTACATCGTTTGGAGTTCCATCAGGATTCAAAAATTCCCGGACTACCGTTTCTTTGAATCCAGTAGGAGCACGGCTGTATCGAGCCAGGGCTCCACCAATCACTTCCGGATTAAAGTTTTCAAGTGTAAACACATTAGCATCGACATCAGAAAGGTAGGGTTTTAACAACCCGCGTTCTTGGTCGGTCAGTTCATCAGAACGTTTTGGTTTATTACTCATATAGTTTTTTATTGAAGGCCTTCATTTGAATCTTTTGCACAACGAAAACCTGTATCATTGAAGCGTACATCTGGCTGACTCCATCTTCGGAACGCACTGCGAAGCGAGTCAGAAAAGTTTACCCAAGAACCCCCACGAAGAACTTTGAACTTTCCATTTTTAGGTCCTTCTGGGTTTTTTTGTTTGCTTTTACGGTAATAGGTCCGACTGTACCAATCATTTACCCACTCCCAAACATTTCCGGCCATATCATGAAGCCCATAAATAGAAACACCTCTAGGGTAACTACCAATAGTGGTCATTGTAGCGATACCCTTCCATTTTTTGTTATAGGTGGCGCGCCCTTTAGGAGAACCATTTCCCCACGGGTAGATATGACCGCTTGGGCCTCTTGCAGCTTTTTCCCATTCTGCTTCTGTTGGTAATCTTTTTCCCTTCCACTCACAATAGGCCACAGCATCATACCAGTTGACTTGAGTAACTGGTTGATTTCTTATCAGCGAAGAAAACGACTCGCCTTTCCATAAATTTCCTTCCCGACAGGAATCCGTTGTACAGGTATCATCCAAAGCAGGCCTATGGCCCGTAGCTTTCACAAACTTAAGATATTGGGCATTTGTGGTTTCATAAATATCTATCCAATAGCTTTTTAAAGTAATCAACTTTCTAGGAAACTCATCAGAAAACCACCAAAGCTGACAGGATCGGTCGTATTTACGACACATTTTTAGTGCAGCCTGATTTTCTTTAAAACTGGATCCACGTAAAAATTTTCCTCCTTTTATCCAAGCCATGTCCGAAAACTGTTCTACTTCAGATTTTTTATTTCTCTGCTCAACAGTCTGGGAAAATACTTCAGATACAAAAAACCCATTATTAAATAACAAGAACAAAAAACAAAAAGCTGAAAGGTTACTATTGAGTGAAGGGATAATAAACACGGGCTTAAATAGAATCCAACAATTTACCGACTTTCTTTAGTTCGTATCGAGAAGCGGGTCATTTCTTTTCCGTGAATATAAAATAACGATAGGCCTAAAACCATGTTAATAGTATACAACCAGGTCAATTGGCTGTGATAACGGTCGAATTGAATCTGTAGCTTCTGGTCTGCGGGATTGGCTTTCTTGAGCTGATCCATGGTATGCATTTCTGGCCGCAATACGCTACCGATATAAATAGCAAGAACCATCATGACGGCCAGGAAAACTTCGCGTGTGTATCTACGTTTCGTCACCACCTGGGGTTCGTACCCAACCGTACTGTATTTTGTAATCAGGAATTTGATAACTTCGGAGAGAACCATAATCGTTAGACAGGTATAAATGATATTAATATTAAAAACATCCATAATTTTATTCATGATTGTACTGGCTACCAATTTCTGATCTTTCAGATTCACACGTACCATGATCTCTACCAAGATACCGAGCAAGAACATGCCCGCCACCCAAAGGCTGAGAGAAAATAAATATAACCAGTTCGAAATAAAAACCAACCGCTTCATAATAGCCTTAAATGGACAAGTTAATACATAACCTCTGGGTATTTGATGAGTCTTGTGCGCTTAAAAAATATATAACCTATCCCTTTCGGGTATGAGGGCTTAGACTATGATATAATAGGTGCTACCGCACGTGGCCCTGTTAGTGGCCTCCGGAGACACGTTTTCGTAAAGATTTGAAACTTTCCTTTATCTCCTTTTCTTCTCGTTCTCGAGCTTTTATTACATCGTCTCGGTCACCACCGAACCAAGTTTTAACAGTCGTTCCGACTCTTTCCCTATTAACCGTATTCAGAATCGACAAATAAATAATCCCATAAAAAACTGCGACGCCATAAAGAATATAAGGGATAAGAGATCGCAGGCGCTGTTTCTCTTTCAGTGAACGATGGCCCCAAAGTTTATACCATAAGCCTCCTTGATTACCCTCGCCCATAATGTTTTCCAGAAAGTGCCCTTAAATACATATA
>CAJWOD010000025.1 GCA_913044145.1 uncultured Nitrospina sp.
TTGTTCATATAATAAAAGTAGTTTTGGTGGAGGCGGGGGGAATCGAACCCCCGTCCGAAAGGTTTTAGTCAAAGGCATCTACATGCTTATCTTCTGTTTTGAATCTCATTTCGACTAACTCCCAGAAGCAGGATTGGGTCAAAACCAGTTCCTAAAAATCTCATTCCATTTACCCGGAACATGCAAATGAAACCAGTTCGCTGAATGACGTCCTATCCGTTTCCCGCGAACATGGAAACGGAGGACGGTAACCGGTTAAATTAAGCGGCTACAGCTACATCATAATCGTTGGCGATTATAAATAAGCCGTTTTTTAACGGGCCAACGGCATCCCGTACATGCAACCTTTGCATCAGCTCTCCCGTCGAAACCGGATCGCCCCCATATCTGTATAAGATTACTAATCTTATAATATAGTATTAAGGTTAAGGTTTCAATGGCTACCTAATTAAGCTTCGGCTAAAATCTGGCCAAAGCCCCATATTTTTCGTTTTCCAACATATCCCATTTAAAATACTATCCGGCTTAGTACCAATCGATTAACCCCATAGCGCACATGAATTAATTCTAGTTTAATATCTTTTCCCTTCAATTCGGGAAACAAAGATACTGCCCCATTCTGAAATGCCAACTCGGCATCAACATAATTGTCAAAATATTTTATGGAAGTAGCAGAATCCCCAATCGCGGTGTAATCTTCTGTTTGATCATTCCAGTTTCTTATAGCTAAAAGAAAATAGTCATCAATATCGATATTATTTTCGTTTTCAATTGTTGCGTTCATTTTAAATCTCCTGTAATCAAAATTCCTATTAATCTAGTATTTTCATTTATAAAAACTAAGAAATTGATTTAAATTTCTGTGTTCCAATTTTTATTATAGTTAGCTAAAACCTAATTATTTTCTATACGATAACGGAATTCTAATTTGTAGACTATTCGAGATAGTAAAAGAGTAATTAGTAGGTAGGTTAATGCTACATAAGTGTAGGTTTCAAAAAAATTAAAATGTTTGGTGGCATATTCATTACCCACGCGCAAAATATCCGAAATTGCAAGAACAGAAACCAAACTGGTATCTTTCAACATCCCTAGTGTCTGGTTACCTATAGCTGGAATAATGGTTTTCATGGATTGAGGTAGAATTATTTGGGTCAATGCCTGTTTTTCATTCATACCTAGGCTGCGAGCTGCCTCGCCTTGCTCTTTTGGCACCGCTTCAATTCCTGACCGAAAAACATCGGCCATATATGCTCCATAACTAAATCCAAAACCGGCTACTGCAGCAAACAATGCTGGCATATGAATAAATTCACCCAAGGCATAATAGATATAGAATAAAAGAACAAGTAATGGAACACCGCGAAGTATCTCTGTGTAAAATGAAACGGAAAGTCGAACGGCTGAATTTTTTGAAAGCTTTCCTAGGCCTACGACTAAACCTACAAAAATAGCTGCCGAACTACCTAGAAAGGTAACAAGTAAAGTGTAGAAAATACCTGCAGGTAAAAGTAATAAAAGCTCAAGATATCCCTCAGACTGGTTACCTGTGGTAAGAGCTTCTTTTGATGGAAGATAAACCAAAAATAAAATACTAACCAATACAGCTATATTCCAAGCCCATGTCTGGGAATTTATATTTTTAGGGTTATATAATTTTCTTGTCATACATTTCCTAATCCCCTTTATAGAAATAAATTTTAGGGAACTTGAGCGGCTTCACCCAGATCCCATTTTTTATGAAGCTGAGCTATTGTTCCATCGGCAATCAATTTCTTGATAGCCAAATTAATCTTACTCATAAGTTGTTTTTCATCTTTTCTCAATACCACCGCATAAAACTCATTAGATAGAATTTCTCCAACAATTTTTATTTCTTGAAACAGGGGCCGATTTTTTAAGAATAAGGTTCCAGAGCTTTCACCCAATACAGCATCAACTTTGCCATTTATTAGATCAGAGATAGCATGGCCGTACATTTGGTATCCTTTAGTTTTTATGGATGATTCCTTTTCCAAAAAATAATATGCGGTGGTTCCAATCTGAGCTCCGACTAGCACATTATTTTTTTTAGCATCTTCAAAAGAGGTTATATTTTTTTCATCTTTTCTGACAACGAGGGTCAGTCCGCTTTTAAGATAAGGGATGCTGAAACCCATTCGCTGTTTTCTTTCGTCAAGTACTGTTACAGAACTGATAATCATATCAAATTTTTTAGTGATCAAACCGCCAAAAAGCCCTGCCCATTCTACATTCACAAGGCCAATATTAATTTTAGCTTTATCTGCTATGGCACGTATTAAATCTGGTTCAAATCCAATCATATCGTTTCCAACGCTCATGAAGGACATGGGTGCCAGTGTCGCATCTGTTGCTACAATATAGGTTTTATCTCCATCCCCACCGCTGTTCCAACAACCCGCCAACAAAGAAGACGCAAAAATAATTATAAAAATTTTATTTTTCATGGATCTGAAATACATCAGAGATCGCAAATAGAACACGAACAGAATCTCCGATCATGTGTTTGTGTTGTTTAGCTTTTCTGTGGTGAAGAGAAAGTTTAAAAAAAGCACCATCGTTAAGTTGAATTTGATATCGGGTATAGCTCCCAAAAAAATCTATACTAACAAGAGTTCCCTCAAGACTGTTTATTGGTATTTTTTGTTCTTTTCCTATATCAAAAAAAATTTTTTCAGGACGAATATAACATCTGTTGGTTTTAATTTTATCTGTCTCAGACAACAATTGAACTTTTCCATTCTTTCCCAATGAAATTGTAACCAAGTTACCAATTTGTTGTTCTATCGTTCCAATAAGGCAATTAATTTCTCCAAGGAATTTGGCTACGAAAGAAGATGTAGGTCTTTCATATAGATCTTCAGGGGTTCCCGTTTGTTTGATAACCCCCTTTTCCATAATACACATATGGGTAGCGATGCTCATGGCTTCTTCCTGGTCGTGGGTTACAAAAAGAAATGTAATTCCCAGGGTTCTTTGCATTTCTATAAGTTCTTCACGCAAATCTTTTCTAAGACTGGGGTCAAGAGCAGAAAGAGGCTCGTCGAGCAAAAGTATTTTGGGTCGATTGATAACCGCTCTTGCTAAAGCCACACGTTGCGCTTCTCCACCACTGATATGTTGAGGGTATGAGTTTTTTAACTCTTTAAGGCGAGTAATTTCTAACAGTTCATCAATTTGTTTTGAAATTACAGGTTCGGATAGTTTCTTGACTCGTGGCCCAACAGCAATATTGTCATAAACAGTCATATGGTGAAACAACGCATAGTTTTGAAATATCAACCCAACTGGCCTTTGCTCGACCGGAAAGGAGCTAACTTCATTACCTTTTATCCATATCTTTCCCTGGTCGGGAGTCTCAAACCCTGCAATCAGGCGTAAAAGGGTAGATTTTCCACAACCGCTTTGCCCTAAAAGAGAAAACCTTTCTCCTTCTTCAATTTCTAGAGAAATATTTTGAAGAACAGGTTTTCCATCAAAGGACTTTGAAATAGAATCTAGCTTTAACATTTCAGGTCTTTTTAAAGAAACAGAGTTGCAACACGCAAGCATTTTATATAAATTCTTTAAGAAATAATACAAGGATTCGAGGAAGAGAATATGCAGGTTTTGGTTATTGGTGGCGGCGGACGCGAACATGCGCTGGTATGGAAGATAAAGCAAAGCCCGCGGGTAAAAAAAATCTACTGCGCACCAGGGAACGCAGGTACAGGAGAAATAGCTGAGAATATTCCCATCGCAGCCGATGATATTAAAAGCCTTATGGAGTTTGCTTTACAAAAGGAAATAGGGTTGACGGTGGTAGGACCAGAGCAACCATTGGTTATGGGAATTGTTGATCAGTTTGAAGAAAAAGGTCTTCGGATTTTCGGTCCAAATAGACGAGCCGCAGAATTAGAAGGTAGCAAATCTTTTGCGAAAAATATTATGGCAAAGTACGGGCTTCCAACCGCAGAGTATAAAACCTTTAGCTCTCCTGTTAATGCGGCAGAATATATAAAATTCAAAAATTGCCCCTTGGTTGTTAAAGCAGATGGCCTTGCAGCAGGAAAGGGAGTTTTGTTATGCCAAACTGCAGATGAAGCTTTAGTTGCTGTAGATTCGATAATGGGTAAAAAATCCTTTGGTCAGGCTGGAAATCAAATTGTTGTCGAAGAATTTCTACAAGGACAGGAAGTTTCTGTTTTGGCTTTTAGTGATGGGAAAACGGTTTTGCTTATGGATTCGGCGCAAGATCATAAAGCAGCTTATGATGGTGACAAAGGTCCTAACACTGGAGGTATGGGTGCCTATTCTCCTGCACCTTTTTTTACTGAAATAATGCGAAAAAAGGTACACGACCAAATTATGCTACCTATGATTTTGGCGATGCAAAAGGAGGGCCGACCCTTTAAAGGGATTCTTTATGCCGGATTGATGTTGACTAAAACAGGTTCCCAGATTCTTGAGTTTAATGTCCGTTTTGGTGATCCGGAAACACAGCCTCTTCTAGTACGAATGGATAGTGATATCATTCCAATATTTGAAGCGTGCATTGATGGAACTTTAGATCAATGTTTTTTACAATGGAAAAACGAATCATCCGTATGTGTAGTGATGGCAGCCAAAGGCTATCCAGGGCCCTATGAAAAAGGAAAACCTATATCTGGGTTACAATATGCCAATTCTCTTCCAGGGGTAGAGGTGTTCCATGCAGGTACTAAAACCCAAGATGGAGAGGTTTTGACCCAAGGCGGTCGGATTTTAGGTGTGACCGCTATTGGAGAAAATACTGATATTGCTATCTCCAAGGCTTATGAAGCCGTAAATAAAATCAAGTGGCAGGGTATCCACTATAGAAAAGATATTGGCCATCGGTCTAGTGTTTGACTATTTTTAAAATAAAAGCGGGAAATCCCGGCTCCCCAGTTCTAAGCTTTAAAAACTGGAGGAACTTCCAACCCCGGAAAAATTAACCGGGATTTCCCTTTTTTTTCTTGGCTAGATATAAAGTCTTCTGGCACTCATGCGAGCAATATTTTGAATTCGGGTGTCGAGGATGAAATTCCTTCTGGCACACCACACATGTTTTATTGTAAAACTTTGTTCCCTTTTTGATATCGTTAGCGGGTTCTTTAAGATTATTTATAAAAGAGCTCGCTTTTTTTGTTGAACGTTGATTAAAAAACTCGTCACTCGATTTAGTCAACTGACTTTCTCGTAATATTTTTTTTAGTTTTCCATTTTTATCATAAACTTTGCATTCATAAGCCATACTCTTATCACTCTTCCTAATACGGTAAAAATTCTTTAATTATTTTATTAATCGAAATATTTTCCATTCCGAATATTTATCCCTTTTTGCATTTTTCCCATTTTTAAAAGTAAATATCTTAATCAGGCAGTTGGAGTCTTTCTTTTGACCTTTTAGGCTCATGTGAACAAGGTGAGGTCGTATTTTAATTACCCGCTCTTTTCCTTTATTTAAAGGTTTAAGCTTCAATTCTATATACCGATTTTCTAAAACAAAGGAAGATTTAATGATTTGAAATTTATCCTTTTGGTCATTTTTGGAAATATATATAAATTCTTTATTATTAATAGAGAGTAATTTTAAATTTGCATTACCTGGATTATCTGCAGCCCAAATTCCAGAAAGCGTTTTAGGACAGCCTGGTTTAAGCCATTCCTCATCTTGCCAGCCAAGAGAATAACTGGGCGTAATAAAGAAGGATAAAAGGCCTACTACAGCATAAATAAGGGAGATGATAAGATTAATTTCAGGTTTTCGAGTCTTCACCATTTCTCCCTTTAAAAATTTTTTTTAGTTTAGATCTTTACCCACAATCTTTATTTAAGCCGATGGTGTTTTGTTAAAACTATTAATGTGATCTGCCAATAGATCCGAAAAAATGCCTAGATCATAGGGCCAAGCATACTCGTAATTAACATTCGGGTATTTAAGGCGAAGAGCTTCAACCTCCTCGGGTATTTCTCTCTCAGAGTGAGAGCCGCCTGGAGTAATCATAGTGGTAACCAGTATGACCTCCGTAATATCTTTTTCTACCAACACATCAGCTGCTTGCTCAATAGAGGGATAACAAAATTCATTGTAGGCGGTTATTAAAATATAATCTTTCAGTCGAGGAGCAAGTTGTTCGGCTAGCTTCTCTAATCCATATTTATAAGGATCTGTCTCGGGCGACCTTGTCCAAAACCTAATTACGTTATCCAGCTCTTTTTCTTTTGAGGTTATAGGAGTGCCTGCCCTCACTCTCTGCTTATGAATTTTCATAAAATCTTCAACAACTTCTTTCGGAATATCTGAGGGTAATCCGCCATGCCCAATGAGAATTACTCCTGATTTTTTGTCTTTCATGGTTTATCCATTCCCAGGTTGAAACCTGTATTTAAAAAATATTAATTTAGACTCTAGCTTCTAACTTTTCTTCAAAATTTTTCAACCATTTATTAAATAATTTAAAATCTTCTATTTTGTTTACGCCGGGAAAATTTTCGGGAGTTCCTTTGCCACCGCAAACAATTTTTGCTTTATTTTTCAACTCGCTACTTATCTTGGAAATTTTTTCTTCTGTATCAAGTGGATTTAGAATGCAGGAGACGCTAAAGCAAAGAACCTCGGGTTTTTGATTTTTTGCAGTTTCAATAATATCTTTCAAAGGCGTATCGGGTCCCAGATAAATAATTTTTCCTCCAGAAAGGCTTGCAATGACTGCTGCCATAAGGAGCCCGAGGCATTGAGTTTCCCCAGGAAGTGTAGCCATCATTATGGTCCAACCCTCTTTTCGAATATTAAGTTGTCTCCATTTACTGGTTAGAAAACTGGTAATGCATTCTGTTGCGAAATGCTCTTGAGAAATTGTAAGCTCACCTGACTCCCATCCATTTCCCACTCTTTCGATCAAAGGAACCATATAATCTATAATAAAATTAAGAGGACCATTTTTATTCCATTGATCATAAAAACTTTGAATAAGAGAGTCGTCATCAAATCCATGAATTGCTTTGATCCAACGTTCGATCAATAATTCATTAGAAGAGTTTGGATTTTCTCCTTTCGGATTTAACTTGGTGTCCATTAGGGGTTTCAATCCCATCAAACCATGTAATTCCTCCAAAGTTCCAGAGACCACTTTGCTGGCCCGATAGCCCGATTCCAAAGCTTTGGCAATTGCTCTTAGCCGAGGAACATCTTCTTTAGGGTATCGGCGGTGACCGGAGGGCAACCTTTGAGAACAGGGTGTGCCATAACGCTTTTCCCAGACTCTCAATGTATGAGTCGTTATTCCGGTCAGCCGCGCCAATTCTCCTATTGAGATAAGATTTTCCATTTTGTTTGTTTCAATCATAGGAGTAGTAATCCTTTGAATTTAAAATTATGGTTAAATGTTTTTCTCAACTTTGTTTTTACTGGCATCTTTTTTAGCAAGATTTATATTTTCAATATGGTTAAGGATTATTAGTCCTCCGGAAGTTTTTTCAACAAGAAAGCTATTACCGGAAATAGAAAGTTCGAATTTATTTCCACATTCTATTCCATACTCGCTCAACAAATGTTGCTCAAGATGGGTCAAGCCTATAGAGAGTGTTTCATTATTTTTATACAAATGCTTTACGATTTTTGAATTGGTCGTATTTCCAAAACTCCATTTAACATGTATACGTTTATGTGCATGCCCAGGATGAAAAGTATTTTTCATAGAAACTTTTGAGATGTTTGAATCTTTTACTAGGGGCATAAAATTTTTATTTGCAGATGTATCATAAATTGAAGCATCAACAACTTTAATTCCAGCAGAAGTTCTTTCAAAAATAACATCAATATTTCGAACAATACCGCTGAATTTATTTCCAACCTTGATGCCATAGTGATTAAACTTTTTTTGTTCAAAAGGATTCAATCCGATAACCCCGGTAGGTTTTGTGCCGTTCAGGTTTCTTTCTACCTTTGAATATAACTTTTTAGAAAACTGCCATTTGAATGGAACAGTAGAATGGTCGTGGGTAGAATGAGCGAAGCTAATGGTCGCAGTCATAAATGTTATTGAAGCTACAGCTAAGGTTTTTAGGATACTTGTTTTTGCTTTCATCAGTTTGTCTCCGTTAAAATGATTATAATAAAAACTTAGAATATTATCTAAAATAATTATTAGACATACTTCTAATTTTGTCAACAAAAATTAGACAAATTTTTTTATTTTGTCTAAAATTTTTATAAATTATTGAAATAAAAGGAAAAATATTTAGAATTATTTTGCGGGGTTACCTTATAAGCTGTAGCGCAAGCGCATCAAGATAAGTGAGGAGTTGCTCCGCCTTCAGTAATTTTCTATCTAGTTGTTGGACAAACTAATTAGAATATTGTTTTACAAAGAGTGCTGGGTAGGCTATTGGAATGGATCATGATAGAGAGAAGACAAATTTCCAGAGGATGAAAATTTGCTGCTTATTTAAAGCTTGGTCATGTAAATAAACAGGGCTTTCCATGTTAGTCGAGTTGCGGTTCTTTATTTTTAGTTTCGACGTCTTCCATTTGTTTGTCGAAAAGTCGGTGGGCGAAGTACCAGCAACCCCAGGAAACTACAAAAACAGTCCCTAAACCAATTGAAGACCAGAGCATCAAATTATCGCTGGTAGAAATTCCTCGGAGGAAAATAAACGCGCCTAGCGGAAGTGCCATAACGAATCCAAAGCAGGATAGTAGCATAGAGCTGCGCGCATAATATTTAGGACGGACATCAATATTGAGTTCAGGAAGGTATTTTTTATTCTCTGGCAAGGCGGCATCTAGAAGCTCAATTTCCCCTTCACATTTCGGACAATATTGACCTCCCCAAAACGCATTTTTACATTGCAAACAAAATTTAACCATAGGTGACTCATATTTTTTGATTGGTCTCTAGGATACCTCATTTATAATAACCCCACAACTTTTGCTCTCTTTTTATAGATAAAAATATGACAGATAAAAAAAAGATCGTAGTTTTAACCCATGGTGGAGCAGGATCTGATCCAGCTTATGCGGATGGCACCGCCATCGCAGGACAAATGGGTATGATGGGATTACAAACCGGCGAAACAACAATAGATGCAGCCTGCGCGGCGGTTGCCACTTTAGAGGATGACAGCAGATTCAATGCGGGTATAGGATCTCATCGACGTAGCGATGGTTCGGTACAAATGGATGCATCATGTATGGATAGTTCGGGTAGGTTTGGTGCTGTTGCAGCGTTGGAAGGTTTTAGAAATCCAATCAAAGTAGCTTCCATAGTGAGTCAATCAGAGTATCGAGTTCTTGCAGGTAAGGGTGCGGCAGAGTTTGCAACCAACCAAGACTGTAAAAAACTGTCTTTAGATGAAATCAAAAATACAGGAAAAGACTTTTCCACCACCGACACGGTTGGTTGTGTTATTCGTAATGGGGACAAGTTTGCCGCTGCCCTTAGTACGGGGGGGATTAATGAAGCCATTCCCGGGCGGGTTGGGGATGTTCCACTAATAGGATCTGGACTGTTTGCTGGCCCCCAAGGAGCCGTTGCTGCCACTGGGGATGGCGAAGCAATTGCAATGAAGATAACCGCCTTTCGTACTTACCAGCTTATAGAACAGGGCATGGATCCTAAAGTTATCGTTCCCGAGGTAATTAGTTGGTTTAAGAAACCCACTTCTTTTGGCCTAATAGTTGTCAGTAAAATAGGTTTCGCAGGTGGTGCTAATGACCCCATGGCTTGGACGGCATCTGAATTAGAATTGTAATTCCCTTTTAGAGGTAACGATCTATTCTTAACTTCCTAAGATCGTAAGGAATATAATTTAAAAAAAGCAAAAGGTTGGATTCAGATACGGACCAACTAACCTAAAGAGCCGATCGGGGGGCTATAATAGGTCCGCCACCAAGGCTTTTCCACATTAGAAAAAACATCGTGACTAGAAGGGCAGCAAGAACTGCCAGAACAATTTTTGTAGTTTTATTCATTTATATTTTTTAATGGCTTTTTAATTACATTAAAAGGCTTAATATGATTCTGTCTGCTTTATAGATCTGTTGTTTTATCTGTACCGTTTTTGCTAACGCCAACTAGTATGTGGGCTAGGGGTCATCGCTTTAATGACACCTTTTTTACGAAACGAACCTTTGATCATTTTATAGGCAAATTGTCCCTTTGCGTTAATAGTTGGATTGCCCAGCTTGTTGCCACATTCATGACAAATCAGCAAGGGTAGATTGGTTTTTTCGGAGGACCCCAATTCTTTAAGGAAGATAGGTTTAATAACCTTTTCCAAGAGGAGCAGGTCCAACTCACCCGAACCTTTATAGCGGGCAATAAAAGCTTTGCATTGAGTGCACTGAATTTCAACCATTCAAAATTTCCCTAAAACTTCAAAGCTACATTTCATCTCCAGATTCCGTCAGTGTGGATGCGTGGGGTATGGCTAAATTTTCGCCATCCGCTTGTTTCAGGATAGGATCTGTTTTGTGTAAATTAGCAAACTCATGTACTAAATCTTTTGCCTTTTCAACTACCTCTTTAACTTTGTTGGTTTTTTTTACTTTATGAGCTATATCTACAAATCGATCGACCAGAGGTTTAGATTTTTTCATGGTCTCTTGAACTTGGCCAAAGTCGAGTTTTCGTTTGTGGTTCTTTTCATAGTATTTAGCATATTTTACCCAAGTCATTACCTCCTCCAAAGCGTATCCATAACCATCTATTTGATATTTGATGAATTCCTGTTCCCCTTTTTCACGCCAAAGGGGCAAAATATAATTTGAAACATCATTCCTAGGAATACCATTCAAAGAGTTACAAATATAATCCAGTGTATATATAAGGGCAATGGCTTTCTGGTCAAGGTGCAGGGCTACCGTGGAATGGTTTCTAAAAAGACTTCTTTTTTCAAAAGCCTCCCAAACTCCTCCCCGAGCTTTCACACTTGCGACCTGATTATCAATAGGTTGGAGCAAATCACGACAAACATGAAAATTGTCAGCCAGGGCGGAATAGCTAACAAAACTGGTAAGAATGAATACAGATATGAATATTTGGAGCTTAATCATAATAAAACTCCTATTATTTTTTAAGCACACATTTTATTCCATCAAAATAAACCCGTAACCTCATTAAGTCAATTGTATTTTAGCTTAAAGGTGGTATGAAAACCTTCAATAATTTTCCAGAAATATGTTGATTTTTTCCTCATCCGAAAGACTTTCCAGCAAACTACTATCGCGTACCACCCTGATTCCGGCTAGATCAATGCTCTTTAATATAAAGTAAAAATCTTCGCTTTTATCTGGCCAATGATTTAGAAAAATTTTTGACAAATTATTTTCAGAAAATTTTTTCTCTATAGCCCTCATTTCCTGTAAATAATTTTTTACTTCCAGCAATGCGGCTTCTTTAGAATTAGACTCCAGATTAAAAATATAGTTTTTAAAAATGGAAATATTTTTTGTATCGGTTGTAAATGTGGATTTAAGCACATTGCAAATATTATTAATTTGATCTCTACCCAATTGCACTTCATCGGAAACGGTATCTTTTTCACCCGATTGATGGTGTTTTATTAACTCAGCTTCCTCCACAAACCTATCGGGTTCTTTAGATTCATGGTTTCTTAAAACATAAAAAATTTCTGGAACCCGGATAGCTATCCTAAAATTTATTCCGCCATTCATTGAACAATCCCTTAACCGAATTGAATGGTTGATGTAGATTTTATATAATATATTTTTAAATCAAGCAGACAATACAATGCCACCTAAAGAATATAGTTTCAAAGTAAAAGGTGTTTTAATTAAAGAAAAGGATAAATCTGAGGATGATTTTAGCATTTTCATTTCCGCGATGGATGATAATCATGCGGTAATGTTGGTGCGAGAACACTTAAGAAAACATGCACCCAAGGGGGACTCTATTATTAAAGGAATAGAAAAAAAATCAGATTAACATAGAGGTAGGGGGGAGAGTCGCAATTTGCCGATT
>CAJWOD010000026.1 GCA_913044145.1 uncultured Nitrospina sp.
TTTTTCTACCTTTTCGGTATTTTCCTAGATCTTAGGCCCGTAAAAGCCCTTACTTTAATAAAAAAATTATACAATTGTAGCAATATTTCTAGCTACAAAGCACAATACGATTCCAACTCAATCAAGCTATTGAATTCATTTGACAACAAACTTTGGGAAAGTATAATTATCACTCTTATACTACATTCGAAGCTTTTCTTTCCGAGCAAATTCAATTAACTCCTATGAATTTTATTTAATTGGATAGGTTTTAAAGGAAAGTTTTTTTATTTTTTTAATTATGGTCCATGAAGAGGTTTTTAACATGTTAAAAAAACATTTTTTCTTATTGGCGATCCTAACTTTTTTTCTAGGAAGCACCTTTCTAGAATGTGAGGTTTCGGCTAAAGTTTTTTCAGCCACTAAAACAGAAGTGTCTCTGGTGGACGGAATCGCTGTGGATAAAAAAGGCAATGTTTATATTGCCATGCGTGACAATAATATTATCAGCCGTATTGATCTCAAGGGTAACATGAGTACCTACGCAGGTAGCGGTTCCTCGGGTTTCAGTGGTGATGGTGGTAAGGCCACCGAGGCTAGATTGAATGTGCCTGCCGGGCTGGCTTTTGATAAGAGCGGAAACCTATATATCGCGGACAGGAATAATCATCGAATACGTAAAGTGGATACTCGAGGGACGATAAGTACCATTGCGGGAACAGGAACTGCCGGTTTCAGTGGTGATGAGGGTCCCGCTACCAAAGCACAAATAAATCACCCCTCTGGAATTGCTTTTGACAAAAAAGGAGACTTATATTTTTCAGATCGGTCCAATGAGCGCATTCGCAAAATCGATTCCAATGGCAATATCCATACCTATGCGGGAAATGGTAAAGACGGCTTTAAAGGTGATTCCGGACCCGCCCTGCAAGCTACTTTGGACAAACCCTTTGGAATCGCTTTCGATAGAAAAGGAAATTTATATATAGCAGATCGCGGTAATAACCGGGTCCGCAAGGTCAATACGCAAGGAATCATCACCACCGTGGCAGGTGATGGTGGTTATTTTATGATGGGCGATAACGGACCTGCCTATAGAGCCAGTATTGCCGGGCCAACAGGTGTCGTAGTCGATGATCAAGGCACCCTTTATATTGCTGACCGAGAAAATAACCGAATCCGTGCAGTGGACTCACAAGGGATGATCACCACTGTTGCGGGAACTGGAAAACAGGACTACAACGGAGATTCCGAAGTAGCGCACGAGACTAACCTTCACCTTCCTTTTGGCGTAGCCTTAAGTCCTGAAGGGAATTTACTGGTAATTGATCGATCGCATTACCGTATTCGCAGTATTAACTTAAAAAGAGGCAGCGTAAAAACCATCGCGGGTAATGGCAATAAAATGTTTGCTGGAGACGGCGGACCTGCGACAGGAGCCACTTTGAGTTTCCCTCATGGAATCACAGTTGATAATAATGATAATGTGATTGTTTCTGATAAGGGCAACTATCGCATTCGCAAAATTTCTCCCGATGGCATTATTCGCACCATTGTCGGAAATGGTATCCGAGGAAATATTGGAGACGGGCTACCAGCCATGGAAGCATCCATTTATGGAGCCACCTCTTTGAAGCTTAACCATAAAGGAGAAATATTTATCGTTAGTCCTAGCGGGTTTGTGAGCCTGATTCGAAAAATTGATGAAAAAGGGATCATGCGAAAATTTCTAGACACGGTGACTCCCAGTTACATGGATTCAATATCAAAAAGCAAATACAAGGGTAAGGTACAAACCGGAGAGCTTGCTACGATTACTACTTTTTCAGATTTCGCTTTCGATCAAAAAGGTAATATGTTTATTTCTGACAGGCTCAATCACCAGATCCGCAAAATAGATACTAAAGGTAATATTACTACCATAGCTGGAACGGGTGAGTCGGGGTTTTATGGGGATGGAGGGCCGGCAAGCGAGGCGGCATTTCGCGACCCAAGTGCATTGGCTACAGATAAAGAAGGAAACCTGTATATAGCAGATGGTGCTAACAATTTAATTCGAAAGATTGACACAAAGGGTATCGTTTCAACAATTGCAGGAAATGGCAAACACGATAACGCTGGTGATGGAGGCCCTGCATTGGAAGCAAGCATCCGCAACATGGACTATTTAAAAGTCAGTCCAAAAGGAGAGCTTCATATTGTAGAAATGAATTCAAACACAATTAGAAAAGTTACTAGAGACGGGAAAATAGTGAAAGTAGCTGGCAAAGGTTATCAGGGTTATTCTGGAGATGGCGGCCCGGCAACTGAAGCCATGCTTAAAAGTCCCTTGGCTATTGCGTTTGATTCTAAAAACAATATGTATATTACAGACATGGGAAATAACCGAATTAGAAAAGTGGATGCAAATGGAATAATTTCAACTTTTGCGGGAACTGGAAATTTCGGATGGGCCCAAGATGGCGAAACTGTAGAAATTTATTTACACAAATTCCCCTGATTTATCAACTTTTTTAGTAGTTTAAATTAGGGCATATTGACCTTTTTAATTTTTTTCTGGAGAAACTTTAAAATGAAGCGCTTCTTATTAACCGGGATGGTTTTTATTATTTCCCTGGTAATCAATAACAATGCCTTGGCTGCAGATACGGATGTGTATGCCAATATATTAAAGAAAATGGATGGCATCGCTTGTACTCAACCAGAAAAACTTCTCGGTTTTTATGGTAAAGACCTAGTTATCATTGAAGACGACAAGCGTTCTCTATTAGAAAACAGAGTAAAGGCGTATCAGCAAATGATGTCTGACTTCCGTGATATTAAATGTCAGGTACAACGTCAGGTTCTCTCTGGTCATGCTGGCAACAAGGTGGGGTATGTACTGGTTGATGAAATCGCAAACGTTACTTCCAAATCTGGTCACAACGACGAGCGTCAGCACAGCGTCTGTAATTATAGTTTTGTCAAAGAAGGTTCTAGTTGGAAAATAACACTTGAGCATTGTTCGAGCTTGCCTGATTACAGCATCAACCCGGGAGATGACGCCTTATATTATTTTCATAATCCCTTGTATTGAAAACCCAATTTAATACAATTGCGTGCCTTGAGTTCTTTCATAAAAGGCTTAGGTGGTGGTTAAAGACTCATAACAATAGGTGTTAGGGGCTACTATTGACCTAGTAAAAAAGAAAAATGGATCGGATAGAAAACTCTAAACCAATTTGATGAATTAAAAAGTTTTCTAAAAAGTGTTGATATTTGACACGATTCACGCACCTGATTCGTTTGTGTGGTTTGGCTGGTTTCTTAACTTCTCTCTCACTTCACAGCAAACTACTGTGTTCACTTTAAAAAAGGGGCTGACGGTTTTACTTATTACCCTCATGGGGGTCTGCTCTGTGTTCGCTCAAGAAAAAGACTGGGTTTTTTGGCAGGGTAAATTCTTTCAAGCGAACGCAGACAAGGCAAGCGACTATGAAACAGCCTATTTTTGGAGAACTCAGGAACCTTATATCAAGGAAATGCGGGTCACTGCAATCTTACCGGATTATCCTTGGGTGAAAATATCAAGCTACAGAAACCGTAAAGTAGAACGTTGCATTACTTGTCACGATGGCATTTCTACTATCAGTTCATCTCACCCCCCTGAGTTCGGGTGCGTTATTTGCCATGGTGGCGAACCAGAATCGGTAGACAAAAACCAAGCTCATGCAACGTTGATTTATGATCCTCAGGCAGGGACGGGAAAACGAAACCCGTCGAGCCTCAGTGTAGTGGAGAAGTCCTGCGGACAACTGTATTGTCACTCCGGTCATACTCGCGAAGACCGAAACCATATTCAACGGCTAAATAAGTCTATGATGAACACTCTGGCCGGAATGATTTCCGGTCTGCGTTACCAATGGGCTGGGCAAAGTAAAAAGACCGCAAACTATGCAAAGAGGGCTATTTCAGACAAAGATGGAAATGTACCGCATGAATGGGGTGCCTTGAAAAAACTGGATAAGCTCCCCTACTTTTCTTCTTTAGATATCCCTGAATCTGAAAAAAATACTATTCAACCAATTTCTAAACATCCCAGCGATCGTCTTTTACGCCAGAAGTGTTTTCAATGCCATATTGATTCTCCCCCACCGCCAGGCCAATACCGATCTCAGGGTTGCGCGGCTTGTCATTTTTCTTATTCTAAAATAGGCCTCTATGAAGGCAATGACCCGACCATTTCTAAAACGCAACCAGGCCATGCAAAACTTCATCAGATTCAAGCCTTGCCCAAACGAAAAATTTGTGTGCAATGCCATCAAAGGTTTTCTATACAAACTTTGGGCAATGAACCTTCCCCAGTTAAAAATATTTTAGTAGGGCCCATCAATCAAAATGAAAAAACTAAAAATATGTCCGAAGAAACCCTACAGCAACAGGAGGAGGTTGAACAGCAACAAGTGAACGAAGGGTTTGCCTCAATGATGAACAATGAAGAATTACTTACTATGGGAACCCAAAAAGAGGATAACAAGTCAGACGAAGAAGAAAAATTATCCCTTTTTACTGGAAAAGGAAATGTTCAGGTCGATGTCCATACCGCTCGCGGTTTGGACTGCATCGACTGCCACACACAAAGGGATATCATGGGAGATGGAAATCTGTATTCAAAGCAACATCAAGCTGTGGAAATTCGTTGCGAAACCTGTCATGGAAATGACAGTACCTATCCCATGATATCGAAAGTTACAGAACTAGATGATGCGGTCATTAGACTCAGCAAACATTATAAAGGCAAACCAAACTCTGTTGGAGACTGGATGGCTGTTTCCGAAAGAAAACAGCGCATGACTAACGTTAAAGTACAAAATGGGAAAATGGTCACTATCGGAAAGCGAAGTGGCCGTATTTATAATATCCCTCTACTTCGAAACAAACAGATCCATTTTATTCCCCAACATCAATCTCGTTTAGAATGTACTGCATGCCACTCCCAATCGATAGTGGAATGCCAGAGTTGCCATGCATCCATGAAGTTAGGCCAGGTCGATTTGGAAACTTCAGAAAGAGCTCCTATAAAAATTCAGCAACCCTCCCTTATGATCGGACCACGTGGAAAAGTGGCCCCCATGTTTGCACAACCCGAAAGACATTTTTCCATGCTGGACGAGAAAGGTAATGCAATACTAGCATTGGGGTCTACAGGTCAACAACGAGGAAAATATCAAGAATGGCATTTTACAAACCCCAATACCTCTTCAGGATCAAATCTGGCATATTCACTTAATCCTCATTCTACAGGAACTAAAGTACGCTCGTGCGAAAGTTGTCATTTATCTCCCGAGACTTTAGGTTTAGGAAAAGGCGACTTGAAAATTGGAGCAAATAATACCGGAAAAAATGATTCGCTTGTTTCATTAAATCGATTAGACGAAAAGACCCAGGCATCAGTGTTTGATCCTCAGGCAAAAGTCTCAATACGCGGAGAAGTTCTTGCGGGGAGTCATCAGCTCAAAGCAAGACCCTTTAACCAAAAAGAGATAATACGAATTTTGAGGGTAGGCAATTGTATTCCCTGCCACGATCGATATGGCGATCGTATTTACCAAGACATTAAGAAAAGCTATGCCTTCGCAAGCACGCTTAAGCATCGTCAATTGCGGGAGCAAATATTAAACGCAACGCAAGTTCAGCCGTGAACAGATTATCGCAAATTATTCTGTCAATGATTCTTACTGGAGGATTCTGTTTAGGCACCTTCTCCACCTACTCTGTAAGTCAAGTGACAAATGAAAAAAAGTTTAATGATTTTTTTGACGAAAATAATGGTGATGAATCAATTAAAACCCCGATTGAAAAAGAATCGTCTGAGAAACTAGATTTCTTCCTAAAGCCAGAACCCAATTCAGAATCTTTACAAATTGAAGAGGTAGAAATTGTTCCTAAGTCTAAAGGAAACATACAAAAAAAAGAAATGGTTGAAGTACCCATCCCACTTCCAAAGATTCAAATTGATGCTTCCGATTTTGAAGACCCTTTTTTTCGTGTGAGAGGGTTCCAAAAAAACACCGAAAAAGTGCTACAACCGGGTACCACCTTGGATGGAATACAGTTTCAATCCTATGGAGATTCCAATAAGTTTATTGAGAATTTCTATAAAGAATCGAATTTTTCAATCGAAAATGTTTATGGAAAAATAGAATACTTAGAAAGACGAGGAGGATGTTATACCTGTCACCAAGGAATTGAACGGATCAGCAAAAACCACCGTTTCTCATGTGTTCGTTGCCATGGTGGCAACAGGCGATCCAACTCATTACCTAAAGCTCATAAGGGCCTTGTTTCCAACCCATCTTCAGCAAAAAATGCCCCCCGATTCTGTGGGAAATGCCATGAAAACCATGTTAACAAGGTGGAACGGTCTCTCATGTCTACTGCTAAAAGAACCATCAATATCACCCGATTTGCTTGGGGTGCTCAGCATATCGATGAAATTCCCTTTTCTTTAAAAGCAAATTACAACGAGCAAACCTTCCCCGACATAACAGAGGGTCATGCTGTAGACAGGTTTCTTCGAACAAAATGCCTGCGTTGCCATATTGGTTCGGAAAGTCCACATCGTCCTGGAGATTACAGGGCATCAGGTTGTTCTTCCTGTCACATGATTTACTCAAACGACGGGATCTCACTATCTCACGATAGGGCTATACAAAAAGTTCAAAGTAAAAATAAAAAACAAAATCGTTTTGCCAGAAAATTCGCAGAGAATTCTTTGAACAATCCACGTGGCTATCCCCTGCTCCATAAGTTCACGGTTGCTGTCCCTAGCGTTCAATGCGAACATTGCCACAACAATAACGGTGTCGGGCAAGAATTCGAAGGTCTGTTTGCAAAACCATCACGGCCTATGGAAACACTCATTCAAATTAATGCAGAAAAACCCGTTCTATACGGTAAAGATCACGAGTTTCTTATTCCTGATATCCATCGCGAAAAAGGGATGCACTGCATCGACTGTCATATTGGCGACGAAATAAAACCTGAAATAGAACCAGATCAGCTTCAATCAGGAGTACAAATCCGTTGTATCGATTGCCACGGTACTCAGGAAAAAAACCCTGAAGAATATCTTTTAATCGAGTCAGACCCGAACACAAAAAAATTATTAGCGCGTACAAATCTCAACCCTAACCTCAAGAAAAAAGTCAGGGTAGGGGATACCGTTTTGGTTAATTCCAGCGGCTCACCGATGCCACATATTAAAAAGAGTAAAAAAAACTGGGTTTTGTATTCCAAGATAACAGGAAAGAAACATATTATTCCCTTACTTAAAAACCTTAAACCTTCTATCGCACACCAGATTCCAAAACATATACAAGAGATGGAATGCTCGACTTGTCATGCTCGTTGGGCAGCTATAGATTGGGGTATGCATGTTATACGAGAAAATTTTTTCGCCCCTGAAAAATGGAGAAACTGGAATCTATCAGATCCAATAAATTTGCCCGCAGATCCTTCTAATAAAAAATCTGGAATGTTCGATTGGTTGACCGCTAAATCGCTACCACAGAAAATTGAAGCCGATATAATAAATGGATATTGGTGGACCTTGTTTTCTGATTCCGGATGGTCAGAAATGATTATGGGTAAAAACTCACGTGGTAAGTACTCTATAATCAAACCTCGCTACCAATATTTTATTACCGACCAAACCGGCACATCAGGACTCCCTTTAAAAAGAGCAGAACCACCTTTAACACTTAACAATTCTAGCGGTTTGATTTGGACGGATTATTCACCCCACACCATTCGAAAAACAGTTCGTTCCTGTGAAGACTGTCATAAAAACTCTTTAGCGGTTGGCCTTGGTGATCCCCTAAAAATACCCATTCAAAATGCCGAAGAATTTTTCTACAAGTTGAAACAAAATAATCAGGTTCAGAAAAACTTTCAACTTAGACAAGGTATAGATCCTAATGGGCAGGCATTACAAACCCTATTCCCGCAAGATAAATCGCGTTTTCTAAGTAAAAATGAGATCACTACTTTACAGAAACCCTCAAATCGGTATCGAGCATTTCGTTCCCTCAATTTACGGGAATTAAAATTCTCTAGACTATTGAGTCGTAAAGAATTCCCTTATGATTTAAAACATCAAATTAACGAACAGAATTTGGGCGAATTGCAACCACGAGAAGATCTTTTCTACGATGTTGAAAAAAACCTGTTTGTAGAAAAACCAAACGAGGCACACAAGCCACTTGAAAATTTAAAAACAAAACCGTTGCCAGAATCTATAATGGATAAAGATAGTGATTTGACGAAAGAACCACGGCAGGATATAAAAAAAGAGGAGATTATTGAGTTTTCCTACGATATTTTTCAAGAACCAGATAAAGAGCCTAAATCTTTACCTACTCTAGATGAAACGAATCCATTATGAAAAAATTCTATCATCTTCTAATCATTGGATGGGTCCTGTATAGTCCGAAATTTTCCCATGCATCTTTAATCGAAGAAAAAAATTGTTCAGCCTGTCATCGACTATCTAAAGTAGAAAAGGAGAAAAAAGGACCAGATCTATTCTATGCAGGAAATAAGTACCAAGATACCTGGTTAGAAGAATATCTTCAAAACCCTGTGACCCTCCGAAAGGCTGGGACTATCAACAATCCAGATTTTCTAAAAAGGGAACTACAAAATCCACAACAACATCCTATTCTTAATAAAAACGATGCGCTTAATATTACTCAGGAATTGATGTTAATGACTCTACCGGGTTTACCTGAAGAAAAAATTAATCCTTTAACTAAAGGCCAAATAGCTAAAACCAAATACGAATTCGAACGTACGTTCAGTTGTATTTCCTGTCATCAAAGTTTAAATCTGGCCGGTAAACCCCGAGGTGGAATTTCTGGTCCCTCATTGGTTAATGCGGGAAATCGGTTGAAGGAGAGTTGGGTGGCAAACTGGCTTAAAAATCCAAAAATATTTTCTAATAAGAGTCGTATGCCAGTTTATAAAATGAATAATGAAACACGCTTGCGATTTACAAAATTCATCATGACACTAAAAAAAGAAAACTTGCGATAACCTATGATCAAACCTTCCCTAAAATTTATTTTTAATTATGGGATCCTAATGCTCGTAATAGGGGTATCAGGATGTGGTGAAAAAAAGACCGAAAAAAATATAACACCAAAACCTCCACTCAAAACAGAGTCACAAACCCTCGAACTGGGTGAAGAGGTAGCTCCGGAGCCCGTTGTTGTAACTGCAAAAACTCGTGAAACCTACCAATGGTATTGCGCCCAATGTCATGGGATCAAAGGCAAGGGAGATGGTATCAATGCAAAATTCTTAACCGTGCCGCCTAGAAATCATACCAAGGCAGAATACCTCGAGACCCGAACCGATGAGCAATTTTTTAAAGCCATTAAATTTGGAGGATTATCTGTTGGACGAGCACCCTGTATGCCAGCATGGGGTAATACTCTGAAGGATTCTACCATCCATGAACTTGTCCGCTATATTCGTGAGTTATGCCAGTGCGAAGCTCTATAAGTAGTTTTTAAAAACTATTTAAAATTTTGTTATAATATTTTGTAAATGAACCCAAAGATTTGCAAGTTTGAGAAATAGTAGTTTCACTAAAATACGTCCATGAAAGTAATAAACACGGAGTTTGTGACTGGCGCTGTTTCCTCAAAACAATATCCTAAAGAGGCTTTTCCTGAGTTTGCCTTTGTTGGCAGATCGAATGTGGGAAAATCTTCACTGATTCGATCTCTTTTAAATCGCAAAAAACTTGTTCGGATCAGCTCTACACCTGGTAAAACCAGGGAAATAAATTTTTTCAAAATTAATGAAAAATTGATGTTTGCTGACCTTCCTGGTTATGGATTTGCAAGGGTCACTCCGGCTCTTCAAAAAAAATGGAAACAAATGATCGAGGAATATCTCAGTAACCGCGAACCTCTGCTGGCAATCGTGTTCATTGTCGACATTCGGCGTAAACCCACAGAACTTGATATAACTTTAAAGGAATGGCTGGAAGACCTTGGCCGAAATTACATTCTGGTTATAACTAAATCGGACAAATTATCGGGGACGGAACGGAGCAAGCAAACAAAATTAATTAAATCTGCATTTATGGGGGAAAACGCCCTTGCAGCCGTGACCTACTCTAGTAAGAATCATCTTGGAAGAAAGGAACTCTGGAATCAGCTTCAAAAGCTAGCTTCAGTAAAGGAAGATCAAACGGAAACGCCTATCTAAAAAGTAAACCGGTATTTTTCAAACAAATCCATCGTAACAACTTCTTCGCCAGCCTTGACCACTTCTTGCTCAATTCGCTTCACAGCCATGTTTCGGATAAAAGGAATAGGAATGCGAGATACTTTATCCAACGCATCATCTTCCCATTTCATGGATACTTGAACGGGTTCTTCCTTTTGTTTTTCAATTTGCTCATCTTGCTTGAGGTCTTCTTCTGTCACTTCCATGCCCATGGCTTGCTTTGCAGAGGACGGCATGATATTGGTGAATACTTCATCAATAATATCGGGAGTGATCATTTTGTCGCCTCTTTCTCTGGCTCGACCTTCTATAGTTTGCTTCGCCATACCAAGGACAAAGGGAGGCACCTTTTCCATCTTCTCCTTGGCTTCTTTGCTCCAAGGAACACCTGAGGTGGGCGTCACTTCCATATAATTCTTGAATTTTTCTACGATATCGTCTTTTTTTTCTGTGCGCATAGAGAGAAAATCCTCGATTTCCTCAATCACTTCAACCTTACGCGGACTTTCCCGCATTTTTTCCTTAGCTACATCAAAAGCATCCATCGTTAATTCTTCAAACCCAAAACCCTTGACCCGCTTGGAAACTAACATCATGGACTCGTTACGAATTTCTGTAAGATAATCAGATGTGACAATCTTATAACCCCGTTTCACACAACGCTGAACCATTAGCTTCCGAATACCTGGACGAACAAATTCGGGAGCATGTTTCACACGTTCCCAAGCCTCTTCAGCCCAAACCACACCATTTTCTTTGGCGTAAGGATGGTCCGCATCCGTAATCTTTATTTCTTGAGCCCCCATTTTAAGAACCTTTTTTTATTATTATCAAAAACTACGGGTATTTATAAAAATTACTTGAAGCTTGGGCCATTGTCAATTAATTTAAAGGTTTTTCAGGTATATCACTAAAATAATGATGCGTTTTAAAAAGAATTAAGCTTATAGGTAATTTTTCACGCAATATTCATAGTCATTTTAAAACTGAATTATATTTAAACATGCAACGTTCTCCCATAGTCTATTTTTTATTTTTCTTATCAGGCATTACAGCTCTGACTTACGAAATTGTATGGACTCGAATGCTCACCCTTGTTTTTGGACACACCGTTTTTTCAGTCTCTGTAGT
>CAJWOD010000027.1 GCA_913044145.1 uncultured Nitrospina sp.
CAGGAATTTCAGCGCATCATGCGGGATTTAGGTAAATTTGGTGAAAAAATTACTGATGGCAGTAAGTTTCAAACCTATCGTGAAGTCCAACATTTGTTTGATGATGCTTTTAGGAAAAAGAATTGACCTTTATTAAACTTCAATGATCGAGTCCATTCACATAATTGTTCATGGTCGGGTTCAGGGGGTCTGGTTCCGGGCTGGGACAAAAGAAAAAGCCGATGAACTGGGTTTGTTCGGTTGGGTTAAAAATAAGTCGGAAGGAACGGTAGAAATTCATGCAGAAGGTGAAAAATTACAGCTCGAAAACTTTATTTTATGGTGCCGAGAAGGAACCCCCGCAGCAAATGTCACTTCACTGAACCTCAATCAAACTTCATTTCAAAATTTCACATCTTTTGAAATTCGTTCCTGATCTTAAAAATTTACCCTATGATTTTTATAAAAAGATTGGCTAAAAAATACGGCTCCGTATTAGCCATAGATTACAACTTGGTTTATTTCTTGAATACCACTTTCACATTTAGGTGAGTGCCAGATCGGCGCAGGTGGAATGAAGAGAAATCATTGAAGTTTTTACTTTGTAGTTGTTCTATTACCTCTTCTACGTGTGAGATTTTCTCTCCATCCATGCTGAGTAATAGATCTCCTTTCCGAATTCCTGCCCTCTCAGCATTGGTGTTTTGTATGACTTTCGTTATTGTCACACCTTCATTTTTTTGTGCTAACTTTACTCCCAACCTCACATTATCAGGAACTTTGTATTCGACCATCCAGGCGTAATCCGCAGCAAAAAGAGGGATAGACACTTTTTCCACTTCCATTTCTCTATCCTTCAGCTCTGTTGGAATGTGGGTCACCATGGGTTGGATGATTGAATAGGCGTGTGGAGTTCTGCGGTAAGCACGTTTGGGGATGCCAAATCCGTATTGCACATGAAAGCCACCGCTAAGAACAACCAATTTTGTGTCTTTATTCTTTGTGTTTATTAAAAATTGCGAAACAGTTTGTGCCATGGTCTCTTCCCAGAGAAGCAGCATGCGATAAGGTTTTTCCAAGGCTTTTTCTGTTCCCCGGTGACCTCCGAAAGCTGCCATAGAAAAGGCTCGATGGTATGGGTCTTGATCATCCAGCTCGGGATAAAACGCACCATCGGGAGCGGGGTCACCAGAACGAAAACTTTTTTCAACCTTGCGCGTGGATTTCAGTCCTATCAAAGGTAATTTGTTGGCCTGAGCAAAATCAAAAATGGGTTGATACAGTTTATAGCCTGGTCCCCAGTTTGCGTGGAAGAGTTTTTTAAATTCTTTTAAGGGGAGTTGGCCTTTATTCCATCGGTCGAGTTTTTTTTGGGCTGAACGGCGAAACATTTCTAGTCCAATGGCTACTGGATACCGTTCCGATAATTTTTTTATAATTCGAAGTTGTACTTTGTGGGCTTCAATATTGTCATGGGTTTCGCCAACATAAATCACTCGAGAAGCTGCAACAGCATTCATCATCTGCTCGAAATTGATAGTCAAGCCTGTGGGCAGATTCAGTATTTCGCCGGTTTGTAGATTGTCTAAATTCAGATAAGGAGAACCTGAGTTCGGGACTTCAAAGTCTTCAGTTTGACCTTCACGGGTAATAAGAAGTGGCCATAACAAAAAGAATGTTATAAGAAGGGCTCTTATGGTTTTGGCGATAGGGTTTGGGCTCATAATTTTCAGCTATTGACTTTATGTGTGTTTTTGTTGATAATTCGTGGCTTCATGCTAAAAAGGATGCATAGAGGCGTGTATTTTTGTTGGGAAGCATTAATGGAACTTCCCTCATAACGCCAAAAGAATTAGGTCTATTCATTTAACTAGGAGGTAAAAGTTTTTGGAAGTAACAGTTTACCAAAATCAGGTTGAAAAAGCGTTAAAAGTTCTTAAAAGACAGATGACCAAAGAAGGGTTGTTAAAAGAGTTAAAGCGACGTCGTTTTTACGAAAAGCCCTCCGTTAAGAAAAAACGTAAGCAAAAAGAAGCTAAGAAGAAAAGAAAAGCCGCTATGCGTCGAATGCGATCTTATAACCGAATGTAAGATTCGATCATCCCCCCCTCTAGGCTCAGATCTGCTTAAATTTCTCATTCCCGTGGAGCATTTATCAAATTAGGTGCTCATAAAGCTATTTTTTTATATTTCGATAATGTTTTATAGTCGCTAACTCCGTATATTTTTTTGTCGCAATGTCTCGTAAAAGATCACTGCAGCAGCAGCCGAGGCATTTAAAGATCCAAGCGAGCCTTCCATGGGTATTTTTAAAGTTACATCGCAGGATTTTTTCAACAAAGGTCGAATCCCTTTCTCTTCTCCCCCAATAACTAAAACGATCGGAGCATCAAATTTATGTTGATAGCAGGGAGTGTTTCCATCTGGAGCAATTCCTGCTACCCAGAATCCCGCTTTTTTTAATTGTTCTATTCCACGAGTTAAGTTTGTTACCCATGCAATGGGAAGATATTCGATAGCACCTGAAGAGCATTTCGCAACGGTTTCATTTATAGCTGAAGTGCGATTTTTAGGAAGAACTATTCCATGAATCCCCAATGCTTCTGCCGAACGAATTATGGCTCCCAGGTTTTGCGGATCTTGAATACTATCCAACGCAACCAAAATAGGTAACGGAGACTTTTGGAAAGCTAGTTCGATTAATTCTTCCAATCCCAGAGTTGGGATGATGGCAAAAACCCCTATCACACCCTGGTGGTTGTAGTTACGGTAATTTTTTTGAAAAGTGTTTTTTGGGATTCTTTCAATGGTTACTTTATTATCACGGGCCAATTGGATTAACGAATCTAGTCGTCTCTGGGGTTTTCCCTGTTCGATGATAATTTTATAGCAACGGCGTTTTCGAGCTTTAAGAGCTTCCAATACTGGATTGAGTCCAAAAACAGTAGAGTTATCAATAGAATTCATATTCAATAGATGTGTCGTTTATAATTAAAGATTGTTGAGACTTTGGAATTTTCTGGACGCAGGACCTCATATGTTCTATAAAGGTATGAAAAAATTGGGTTTATTTTTCCGAGAGGTTTCGGTAGCCCCTTGATGATTTTTATCCATTGAACTTGTTCCTCCTCTGTAGGGCAAATTCAGGATATTGTAACCTTTTTTATCCAACCTCTATATGCCGATTTCAAAAAAAAGGGTAATTTTTTATTTCTTCTTTCTTTTGTTCATCGGTGTGTTTTCTATTTTTTCTCTGGCCTACTATCAACTTCGAAACCTGGGCGAAGTAAAGCACCTCGCTATAGAAAAAATAGAAGAATTGACACACCGAAAAGTTTCCATTGGCAATGCAGAGATGGATATTGTTCGTGGGCTGAGTATTCTCCTAAAAGATGTTTCCATTCAATCTAGATGGGATTCCAAACCGGAATTTACTGCGCGTAGCGTATGGGTGGTAGTGAAAATTCTTCCACTTTTAGAGAAGCGGATAGAGATCAAGCAAATTATTGTCGAGGGCTCATCGCTTAAGGTTGTTCGAAATTCTTCGGGGCAATTTAGCTTTGGGGATGTTAGAAACTGGATCTCAAAATCCGCAGATAGTAAATTATTCAAGGTGCCCATGGTCAGCTTGATGAATCAGGTAATGGTGGAAGACGGTTCTATCCATTTTCTGGATTATTTACACCAGCCCAAAGATGAACCCTTTTCTTTGGAAATGGAACATCTTCATTTTTCCCTCAGAAAGAGCCTTCTTAAATCTCTATTTCAGTTTGTTTTGGATGGTGAAATCCCTAATGCAGGCCCTTCCACCAATTTTAAGGTTTCTGGTACATTTGATGGTTTTCTCGAAGAAAATGGGCTTGCGGAAATATTTATTAATGGAGATATTCATGTAAAGCCTTTGAGTATTTCTAAATTTCAGCCTTATTTTAAAAAGGTTTTAGCTAAAACACCTATAGAGAGTTGGTTGTCCATCGATTCAAGTTTTTCAGGGAATTTAGGTAGTGTTTTTAAAACAGCAGGGACCTTGAAATATTTTCCTGGTATCAAACAGGGAAGAGCAGTGATAAGAGATGCTCGCGTTTCTCATCGAGGAGAACTTAAGTATAAAATTTCAATAGATAAGGATATTGTCGATGTAGAAGAGTTGAAGGTAGAAACCGGACCATTTAAATTTAAAGCAAGTGGTTTTTTAAACAAAATTTATTCGAAAGATCCTTTCGTTTTTGTTGATTTAAAAACGGATGCTTTTCAGATAAATAGGGGTATCGATTACCTCCCTCTGAAGATTTTTCCAGAGGAGTATCACCAAATACTCCAAAAAACTTTTAAGAACGGATCAATAAAATTAAACTCGTTTAAATTTGATGGAACAGTCAGTCAACTAAGAGAGATATCCAAACCCAAAAACCGCAAAAAGTTTACCAGTAAAATCGAGATGCAAAATGTTGACTGGCAAAGCCCTTTGCCACCCTTACGAAAAGTAACAGGGATCTTTGAAGTGGATAAAGGTAACAGTAGTTTTCAAATTCAGAAGGCTCTATATCAAAAACAGCCTTTAACTAATTTGCAGGGGAGTATTAAAAACTTTATGACCCAGCCTATTGTCGACCTATATCTGGATAATAAAGTGGATGTGGCGCAATTTCATAGCACTCTTGAAAAAGCCTTGAAAGGGCGTCCTATTCATGATGCTATTTCGAATTACTCTGATTTTCAAGGCTCAGCAAACCTAAGGTTGAATGTTAAAGGGCCTCTAAAAGGCTTTGACAAATTGGCGATATCGGGGGTAATCGATTTTCAATCTGTTTCGTTGGCTGCAAAAGAATTCGAACCCAGAATAAAAAACCTGAATGGGAAAATAATATATACCCATACGCCTGAGACAGTTCAACAAAAAAGCAAGCCTTGGGTTAGGGTTTTTCAATACATAAACCTATCTGGAGATTTTGCAAATAGCAAATTTTCGAATTTAAACGGTGAACTTGGGCTAAAAAATGGGGAGCCTCTTAAAAAATTAACAACACGTTATCATTTGGATTCTAGCGATTTGAATTGGATCATTGGAGACGATGCAAAAAATTCCGTATTGGCATTCCAAGAGGGGATGGGTTTTACATCAGGAAAGGTCCTTGTCGATTATAGATTTAAAGGGAACCCGGAAAAACCAGAGACTGAAAAAAAATGGGGAAAAATTGAGTTAAAAGACCTTTCGTTGAAGTATGGAGATCGACTCCAGGCAATGACGGGTTTGAATGGAAAAATTTCATATGATGGAAAAAAAATACAATTGGAAAATATTTTGGGTTTTTACGGCAGTTCTTCTTTACATCTGGAAGGCAAAATAGATGGATGGGGTAAATCTATTCCGGAAATTTCTCTGCGTTTGAACCTTCCTGAAATTTTGAAAGCGGACTTAAAAGGGATTCCGATTTTTAGTGATTTTAATTTTTCGGGCCCTGCTCAAATTTCTATGAATATAAATGGGACGCCTGAAAATTTTAAATTTGAACAACAGGCAGATTTAACAAGGGTAGGATATAAAATTCCTGATTTGGTTCAGAAAAAAGAAAACGCGCATAACCAGTTCAAAGCAAAAGGCACACTCACTGAAAAAGGTGGGCTGAATATTAAAAACTGGGTTTACGAATTAAGTGGCAACAAAATTTCAGGATCGATGCAAATTCCTGATTTAGATAAACGAGATTTTACAGTTCAATTCGCATCAAAAGAATTTACAGCCCACCCCTCTTATCAAATATTAAAGTCGTGGGCAGCTGATGGCTCCATTAATTTTAATATTTCGGGAACTGGAAACCTAAACCAATTAGAAAATTCACGCTTTGGAGGGAAAATAGATTTAATAAACTTAAAAGTCGAGCCTAAAAGATTTTCTTCATACCTCCTTCTAAATGCAAAATTAAGATTTAAAGAAAAAAGGTTTGATATCCGGTCTGCCAGTATTGCTTCTTCTGCGAACAAGCTAAATTTCAGCGGAGTTTATCGACGCGGGGAATCTCCAAACTTTCAATTGCTTGTTGAGGGGGAAAAACTTGATATTAATGAGCTATTGTCAGCGTCTAGAGATAAAGATGCAAGCGTGGCAGAGTTATTTGCGCAGACAGAAATTTTTCAAAGAGGTAAAGGAAAGGTAATTTTTGATATAGGACAATTAAATTTAAAAATGTTACATTTAAATAATGTTGCAGGAAAAATTTTCTTGAATAATAAGGTCTTGCAGCTTAAGGACTTTCGTGTAGGCATTAATCCATTGGTTAAAAACTCTGTAGAGCTGACCATTGATGAAAATGGAGTAAGCACTTTTGAGGGAAGGTTAAAAGTAAATTATGTGAAAACAAAAAATGTTTTTAGTCTTTTTGGTGATGTGTTTAAAAACAGTTTGAGTGGAGATGTAAAAAAAATTAATGTAAAACTAAATGGAAAAGGAAAAGATTGGTCAGAAATTTCCAAGTCATTGTATGGAAAAATTTCTCTAGATCTTAGGTTTGGTATGGTAGATCGGAAAAGGCTTAAACACGGAGTTGATAAGTTATTTGGCTCTTTGCCCACTGGTTCATTACCTTCAAAGAAAAATAATGCCACCTCATTTCGGCAGATATCCGGTGATTTTATTTCAAAGAATGGAATTTTTGAAACAGAAAACTTTATATATGAAACTAAGGCTCGCCGGACATCCATTGTAGGAGCTTTTGACCTGGGGGCAAATCAAATGGATACGGTTGTCGGTGTTGCACCCTTAGCAAAACTGGATCGGTTTTTGACTAAAATCCCTCTTGTTGGAAAAATTTTAACTGCTGGGGATGAAAAGAGTTTGTTGAAAAATTATTACACGGTCAAAGGAAACTTTGAAACTCCTGAAATTTTACCGATTCCTTTTACCTCTTTAGGCAAAAAGGTGATGGGAATTTTTCAGGCCGTTCTGCAGGCTCCAGTCGAAATTCTTGAATCCCTACCTGCAATTAAACCTCCTGCCCCTTCTTCTACGGAAGACGGTGAATAAAAAACCTATAACATTGATTGGATAACAGGTATCACACCCTAACTATCTAACGGGATTGTATATTGACGATCCTGAACTCGTCTGGGCTTTTACCCATATGTGCTGCCAAAGAAGCAGTTATAGCAGCAACATGATCGTCTTGTCCTGGTGCGCTAGCAACAATCTTTCTGACCGGAGCCACAGGAGATTCCTGGTAAGGTATGAGTTTAACCAGAGTTTTAATGGTGAAAATAAGAATGATCAACACCGTAAAAATAACCGACATTGCAAGAATAGAAACATTCACAGCGGATGAAACACTGACTTCCATTTTAAATTTCCTTTATTGTTTTATTGCATCAACAACCGTTGCAATAGCTTGAATCCCTGGTTCTGGATTTCCGATCACTGGAGCTAAAGCCGCATGTGTGTCTACTCCAGTCATATCCCCAAAGAGGGAAACGAAGATGCCTGCTGCAACAGCACTACCTATTACGCCTGCTACGTTAGGTCCCATTGCGTGCATTAATAAGAAGTTAGAGGAATCGGCATCAGCCCCTACTTTTTGTGAAACCCGGGCCGCCATGGGAACGGCTGAAACACCGGCAGAACCAATTAAGGGGTTAACTTTTCCCCCTGTCGCTTTGCACATAATTTTCCCGAAGAGCAGTCCCCCAGCTGTAGCAAACCCAAATGCCAGTAAGCCCAGCACAATTATTTTTATGGTTTCCAACCGTAAGAATGAATCGGCAGTCATTGATGAACCCACCGATAGGGCAAGCATTATTGTCATAATATTGATTAGATGCGTTTCTGTGGTTTCATGCAGGCGTTGCGTTACTCCCGATTCACGGAACAGATTGCCCAGCATAAACATGCCAAGAAGAGGAGTAACTCCTGGTAACAAGAGACAACAAACAAAGGTCACGACAATAGGGAACAAGATTTTTACCGTTTGCGAAATTTGCTTTAATTGTGCCATTTTTATCTTCCGTTCCTCTTCCGTGGTCAGAAGCTTCATGATCGGTGGTTGGATCAAGGGAACTAGGGACATGTAGGAATAGGCCGCAACGGCTATGGGTGCTAGTAAATGAGGAGCAAGTTTGCTGGCTATAAAAATGGAGGTAGGACCATCGGCTCCACCAATGATGCCGATCGCAGCTGCCTCCTGCATGTTAAACCCCAAATAGACGGCTCCAATCAGGGTCGTGTACACCCCTATTTGTGCGGCAGCACCCAATAGTAGTGTTGTAGGGTTAGCCAGTAGGGGGCCAAAATCAGTTAAGGCACCAACTCCCATAAAAATAATCGGGGGAAGAATTTCGTGTTGGACTCCTTGATAGAAAAAGTTCAGTAGTCCACCGGAATCGGTGGCTTTCATCATGCTCAAAGGCAGGTTTGCGAGAAGACAACCGAACCCCATGGGAAGCAGCAGAAGAGGTTCAAACTTTTTTCTGATGGCGAGGTAGATCAATGTGCAACCGACTCCAATCATTATTAGATCGCCCCCGGCCAACTCTGAAAAACCCGTGCTATGAATTATTTTTGATGCGGATGCACCGAAGCTAAATTCCATTACCCTATAATTACCAATTGATCGCCGGTTTGAACATTGTCACCTTCTTTAACCAAAATGGATTGGATAGTACCGGCTTGATGGGCTTTTACTTCACTTTCCATTTTCATGGATTCCATTACTAAAACAGTATCACCTTCATTAACTGCATCTCCGACATTGCATCTCATTGAGAAGATAGATCCTGGTAAGGGCGCAGTGAGAGGAGAACCCCCTCCACCAGCAGGCGCTGCTGCAGGCGCTGCTGCAGGTGCTGCTGCAGGTGCTGCTGCAGGTGCTGCAGGAGCAGGAGCCATAGTTCCTGATCCACCCATTGCTACTTCAACTGTAAAATCTTTTCCATTAACTCGAACTTGATAAATCGATGAGCCGCCTTGGGATGGTGCGGGCACCTTTTCATTTGGAACACTGGCAGGTGTTGATTTGGATACTGCCGGTTTTTCTGGTAAAGGGTTTCCTCGAGTTTCGAAAAACTTTAAAGCAACTTTCTCAAACAAGGCATAGGTCAGCCTGTCTTCCTCACTGGTGTATTTATCTCCGAGTTCTTTGCAAACCCCTTCCCACTCCGGCTCAAGTAAGTCAGCGGGCCGACAGTCTGTAACTTTTTTATCGCCAGCAACTTTTGTTAGAAGATCCTCATCAATAGGCGCTGGCAATTTGCCATAATTTCCCATTACGCATTGCCGCGTTTCCTTGGTAATGATTTTATAACGCTCCCCTGTTAAAACATTCAATGTTGCTTGTGAACCAACAATTTGACTTGTTGGGGTGACTAAGGGAGGGTAACCCATGTCTTTTCTGACGCGTGGAACTTCTGACAGCACTTCTTCCAATTTATCTAGTGCATTCTGTTCTTTCAACTGATTTTCCATGTTGGAAATCATGCCGCCAGGTATTTGTGATTTGAGAATATTGATATCCACACCCTTAAAATCACTTTCAAATTCAGAATAGTTTTTCTTAACTTCTTTGAAGTAATCATTGATTTCTTCAAGCAAGTTTAAATCCAACCCTGTGTCTCGCGGTGTTCCTTTTAAAGCTGCTACAATACATTCTGTTGCGTAATGGGAGGTTCCCATCGATAGGGTAGAAATAGCGGTGTCCACCATGTCGACCCCTGCATCAATTGCGCACTGCATATTCATCCCCACTAGTCCGGTTGTAGCGTGTGTGTGCAAATGAATGGGAAGCTTTATATTTTTTTTCAATTCAGTGATGAGCATTGAGGTTACATCTGGAGTTAACAGGCCAGCCATATCTTTGATGCAGAGAATATCCGACCCCATGTTTTCAAGGTCTTTTCCCATCTTGATATAGAGATCTATATTGTGGACAGGACTGACGGTATAGCTTATACAACCTTCGACTGTTTCTCCGCATTTTTTGACGGTATTAACGGCTGTTTCTATATTTCGGAAATCATTGAGCGCATCGAAGATTCTAAAAATATTTATTCCAACTTCCACAGATTGTTTAACAAACCGCTCGACGATATCATCAGCATAATGCCTATAGCCCACAGCATTTTGGCCTCGCAATAACATTTGAAATGGGGTTTTGGGCATTTTTTTCTTGAGTAAGCGTGCTCTTTCCCAAGGGTCTTCATTCAAAAAACGGATACAGGTATCAAAAGTGGCGCCACCCCACATTTCCAGCGAGAAAAACCCTACCTGATCGAGTTTTTCCGCAATAGGTAGCATATCTTCTGTTTTCATTCGTGTGGCAAGAAGCGATTGATGAGCGTCTCTAAGTACCAATTCTGTAACTTTTAGAGGATTTGTTTCCATTCCTTAAAGATTCCTTAAAAAACCAGAGGTGCTATCGGTTTGCATAACATTCTCTGAAAATTAAATAAATACTAAAAAAATTCAGTAAGTTATAGATGTTTATCTGATAGCATCCGAAGGTCCTTAATCCTTTCCCAAAAAGATGCTATCGCCTAGTTTTGGAGAAGAAATACTAAGTTATTGCTTTTCTAAAATCAAATCTTATTTACGCCAGGTCATGGGAAGCAATAAAAGGAGAATGCCATATATTTCAAGTCTTCCCAATAACATACAGAAAATCAGAACCCCTTTTCCCATAGCGGGTATAAAGGCGTAATTGCCCATTGCTCCAACCCCTCCCAGACCCGGACCGATATTAAATAGAGAAGCAATTGATGCAGAAATTGCAGTGGTCAAGTCAACCCCCATGAAAGAAAGTATTATTGCACTTAGAGCAGAAATTCCCATGAATAAGAATGTCAAGGCGGCTACATTGGATAGGTCATCGGAGTCGATGGTTTTATCTCCTACTTTCACATGAAAAATAGCCCGCGGGTGAACCAGTTTTATGAGCTCTCTTGTAATAATTTTTATTAGGATAATAAAACGGATGACCTTAAAAGAACCACT
>CAJWOD010000028.1 GCA_913044145.1 uncultured Nitrospina sp.
ACTGCCGTCTCTGAAAAATTCAAAGTAAAAGATCTCTCTTTGGCTGATTGGGGACGAAAAGAAATAATCCTGGCACAGAATGAAATGCCAGGACTGATGTCTTTGCGGGAAAAATATAGTGCAGAAAAGCCTTTAGATGGGGCTAGGATTGCAGGTTCCTTGCACATGACTATTCAAACTGCCGTTTTGATCGAAACCCTTATTGACCTTGGGGCTAAAGTTCGGTGGGCATCCTGTAATATTTTCTCAACTCAAGATCATGCTGCAGCAGCTATAGCAAAAGCGGGTATCCCTGTATTTGCATGGAAAGAAGAAACCGAAGAAGAATATTGGTGGTGTACGGGGCAAACCTTATTATTTGATAATGAACAAGGACCCAACATGATTCTTGATGATGGCGGCGACTTAACGGCCTATGTTCATGAGAAACACCCTGAATTATTATCAGAAATTAAAGGAATTACTGAAGAAACAACAACAGGGGTCCACAATCTTTATAAAATGATTGAAAAAAATACCCTGAAAATTCCAGCTATGAATGTGAATGATTCTGTTACAAAGTCCAAATTTGACAACCTATACGGATGCCGTGAATCATTAGCAGATGGAATCAAACGCGCCACTGATATTATGATTGCAGGAAAGGTAGTTGTGGTAGCTGGATTTGGTGATGTGGGTAAAGGATGTGCGGACTCAATGCGAGGCCTTGGTGCTAGAGTGGTTGTTACCGAAATCGATCCTATTTGTGCTTTGCAGGCTGCAATGGAAGGCTACGAAGTCACCACCATGGAAGAAGCCATAAAAGAAGGTGATATTTTTGTAACAACTACAGGGTGTGCTGATATCGTTTGCATCGAGCATATGGCAAAAATGAAAAATGATGCCATTGTTTGTAATATTGGGCACTTTGATATTGAAATTCAGGTCGAAGCTCTGAATAATTTCCCAGGAATAAAAAAAGATATTATTAAACCCCAAGTTGACAAATATACCTTTCCTGATGGGCACAGTATCATTATGTTGGCAGAGGGACGTCTAGTTAATCTGGGTTGCGCCACTGGCCATCCTTCTTTTGTAATGTCCAATTCATTCACAAATCAGGTTCTTGCCCAAATAGAATTGTTTAAAAATAAATATGAGGTTGGGGTTTACACTTTGCCAAAAATTCTTGATGAGGAAGTGGCAAGATTGCACCTAGAAAAATTGGGTGTAAAGTTAACCAAATTGACTGATAAGCAAGCAGCTTATTTGAATGTGCCTAAAGATGGCCCTTATAAACCCGAACACTATCGGTATTGACCTACCAAAAAAACCCAACTCTCACGTTTTGAAAGAAGAGTTTTTTTACTAAGCCATCAAATGGGATGTTTTTGTAAAAATTCCTGCATCCATGGAATGATGCGTTCATGCGCATCTTCCACCACATAATGTCCTGCATCTGGAATCCAATGAACTTCTGCATTAGGAAAAATCTGCTGCCATCTTTTTAAGAATTCCTTATTAAAAACAAAATCCTTAGCACCCCATGCAATCATAATAGGAAGCGATGCGAACTGATGGAGATTATCTTCAATATTTTTCACAACAGAATAACTGGGGGAATCAGACGTCATTGGAATATCCTGAACAAAGCGCAAATTAGCAATACGATTTGAAAAATTATTATATGGCTCAAGATACCCTGCCCTGACCTTATCTGTCATACGGTTTTTATTTTTACAGGCCATTGCTATGGCTGATAATGCAAATACATTGAATACGCGAATAGCCAGCGCGCCAAAACCAGGCACACGACATAATCTAAGTCTTATCGGAATTCTTTTAGACAAAAATGCAGCGGTATTAAATAATACTAGCCGCTTTACTTTCTGCGGTTGTCGAACAGCAAATCCCATTCCAATTGCCCCTCCCCAGTCATGTACCACTAGGGTAATATTTTTTAACCCAAGCTTATTAACCAAAGATTCCAAATTATCTATGTGCTGAGTAAGGGTGTAAGAATAGTTTTGTGGTTTATCGGATTTTCCCATGCCCATGTGATCGGGGACCACACAGCGGTAAGATTTTTTTAATTCTATAATTAGATTTCTATAATAAAACGACCAGGTAGGATTACCATGCAGCATAACCAAGGGATCCCCCTGCCCTTCATCCAAATAATGATATTTAAATGAATCCAGGTTCAAGATATTTGAGGTGAATGGATATAAACTGCCTTCCATCACCATTCGATGCCCATCATTAAACAATTGAGACCACTGCCAATCCCTAATAAAGCTGCTTTATCACCTTTCTTTAAAGCATCTTTTTCCACACCAATGGCTAAAGTTACAGGTAAAGAGGCAGAACCTGTATTTCCCAAAAACTCCAATGTAGAGAAGTCTTTTTCGATATCAATCCCGACATTCTCATACATTAATTTACGATGGTTCTTTCCAACCTGATGACAAAACACCCTTCTAACTTCTGAATTTTTCCACCCCAGAGTTTGGCGAGTACTTACCCATGTTTTTCCAGCCAGTCGGCAACCTTCCTGCATTAATTTTTCAGAATCGGTTTCCATTAAAGGTGCCCATTCAGCATGGGCCCCGACATCTTCATTACCTCGACACAAATGATTGAAACGTGTTTCAGCGATTGAAATTCCACCAAGTAAGTGGTGTTTCTTTTGAGACAGGTCTTTATGGACTAGAAGAATACCCGCTGCGGCTGAGCCTATAGTCAATGATGCAAAAGAATTTTTTACATTGCTTCGAGTGATATCAGAACGAGTCAATAAGGTCTCAATGGTATTGTTTACCAGGGGCCCTCCATTTTCTCCCGAAACGATTAATCCAGCCTTTATTTGTCTTCGTTCGATCATATTTGCAATTATACACATTCCATTTAAGGTACCGAGACATGCATTAGAAACATCAAATACAAATGATTCTTCGGGAAGTCCTAAATTGTTATGGACTATCGAGGCCGTTGAAGGTTCAAGGAAGTCTCTACATACAGAAGCAGAAATAAGGCACCCTATATCTTTTGAATTTATTCCAGAATTTTTAATAGCCTTTTTCCCGGCAATAGTCGCCACCTCACTAGGAAAAACACCTTTATCCCAAAATCTCCTTTCTTGAATTCCGCTCATCAATTCAAGACGACCTTTAGGAAGCTTCAGCTTTTCATAAAGCGGGGAAAGTCTATTTTCTAGATCAACTGATGTGATCCGGTTATTTGGCAAATGATACCCCAAACCCTCAATACAAACATTTTCAAACTGCATCCGTACCCTCTATCATGCCTTTATCTTCCAAGTCAATGAACTGCATATTATAATACTTCTGATACAAACCACTATTGGCAAGTAGTGATTCATGATTGCCAGATTCTATAATTTTTCCATCATCCATTACGAGAATACGATTTGCATGTTTAATTGTAGATAAACGGTGCGCAATTACAAATGAGGTGCGATGCTCCATTAAATTATGCAATGCATCTTGAACTAGTTTTTCTGATTCAGAGTCAAGGGCCGAGGTAGCTTCATCTAAAATCAAGATAGGAGCATTTCTCAGAATCGCACGCGCAATGGCGATCCTTTGTTTTTGTCCGCCTGAGAGTTTAACTCCTCTTTCTCCTATCAGAGTCTCATAACCATCATCGATATTTTTAACAAAACTATCCACATTTGCGGCTTTAGCTGCTACCAATATTTCCTCTCGAGTCGAATTACCTTCCTTGCCAAAAGCTATATTGTTAAGAATGGTATCATTGAATAAAAAGGTTTCTTGCGTAACCAGAGAAAGGTGACTTCGTAGCGAGGAAAGTTTAAAATCTTGAATATCTTCACCATCAATTAGAATTTTTCCAGATGTCACTTCAAAAAATCTAAACAACAAATCAACAAGAGTTGTTTTACCCGCTCCACTCATTCCAACAATTGCTATTACCTCCGACTTATTAACTGTTAAGTTTATTTTATCCAAAACCATTTTAGTTCTTGAGGGATACCGAAAACATACATCCTTAAATTCAATTTTACCTTGGAAACCTATCAGTTCTTTCTGACCTTTTCCTAACCTCTCTTCTGGCAAGTCAAGAATGTCAAAAACACGTTCGGCACCTGCCAGAGAAGTCTGAATACTTGCCATGATTTTAAAAAGAATACGAATCGGTGTGTACATCATGAATAGCGCCACGAGGAAGGCTAAAAAAGTTCCCTGACTTATTTCTCCATTCAAGACTTGTGACCCGCCATACCAAAGAATAAATGCTGAACTGGCAACACCTAAAACTTCCAGAAAAGGAGATGTCATTTCCACATATTTGACATTTTTTTTCATTACCTTTAGGTAGTCATCATTGAAGTTTTGGAATTTTTTCAGTTCCCGTGGCTCCAATCCAAAAGCTCTAACAATCTTTATTCCAGAAAAGGACTCCAATATAGTTGCATTGATATTTCCAAGTATTTCTTGTCCTTTGTGGCTAAATTTTTTAAGTTTTCTTCCGATATTTGAAACTGGCAAAATCATTAAAGGAAAAATAATTAGTGCCATTAACGCCCAATCCCATTTCAAATAGAAAACCCATACCAACAAGCCCATCAAAGTGACGCTGTTCTGAAGAAACTCTTTTAACAAGCGGGTTACAGTTGATTGCATTACAACAACATCATTATTTATTCTTGAAATGAGTTTGCCCGTATCATTTTCTTCAAAAAAACCGAACGGCAGTCGATGAATATGAGTAAATAATTTCTCTCTAAACTGGACAACCAATTCCCAGGAAATGCCAAACATAATTAAGTTTTGCGCATACATAAGAATTGCCTTTAATGAATAAAGAACTACTAATGCAAGAGGGATAACTTTCAGCATGAAATAATCTTTTTCGGTGAAAATACTATCGAAAGTCTTTTGGATGATAGGGACTGGAGAGGTTGCAATAGCCCCAACAATCATGGAGAAGAAAACGGCAAGACACAGTTTCGATGTGTAAGGTTTTACATAAGAGAAAAGTCTTTTATATAAATGGAAGGACATATGAAGATACCACAACAACAGAAAGGAAATTCTTTTACTAACGGAAAAGCCCCTGCAATTGAATAAAATTCAATATGCAGGGGCTTATTATTTATGGAAATGGAAAATTCAATTATGCCTTCTGAGGGAGAAAGTCTTCGAGAGTCGCGCCATTTTTAATGGCATCTTCCATCAATTTTACTGACTCCTTGATTCCTGTTTCGCAAACATCCAAAGAAATATCTTTGATGTCGTTTTGCGAGCACCAGGCCATCACCCGGTTACGGGTATTATCCCTCATGAAACCCTGGGGAACTCTTTCCAATCTCTCCAGAGCTTCGGGCGACCAATTAAAATCCTCTGCATTGAGTGCTGCTCCAATTTTACTGATGTCACCTGGAATAGCTTCGCTCTCTCCGTTGCCATTATCCTTCTGGACAATCTTTTCATTCAGGATTTTATCGAGGAAGGCCGCAGTCACCTTATTGATTTTTTGTACACGAGCGTTCTTCTCAACTCGAGCATGGGCTTTCCTTCTTAAATGACCTTGTGGAAAACTGTTAAGCCGGTCCAAAGCTTCCTGTGTCCAAGATACCTGAACACCATCTGGTAAAGTCGTAAAAGTAGTAGAGTCTTTAGCCTCTGCTTCCGTAGCTTCAAACTCTTCCTTATTGACAGGAAGTAAACGTTCCGCGCCCGCATTACAAACGGTACATTTGACAACATCTCCTTTATAAAAAGTATTACAACTCGTGCACTTAAGAGTAATTTCCTCAGGAGGCTTGCCTGCGTGGGCTTCGGCCATTTCTTCTTTCAACATACCCAGACCTTCTGGGTTGTTGGGATCCATTCCTTCATTTCTCATTTTTTCACCAATTGCAGACATGGCCTGCATGGCACCTGCAGGAAGAATCTCCTGAACTGCTTCGGTAATTACACTGGAAGTGATCATACTGTGACCGCGTTCCAAGGAGTAACGTAAAATTGCTGATGTAGCCATTGGGCGTACAAAACCTGGAATCTTCTTCAAACGTTCTTTAGCTTCTGCAGTCCATTCAATGCTCTCCTCAGCCTGTAAATCTATCGGGGGCTTGTAAACCTTACTTGAGAGAAGAACATTACATGGAACCAAGCGTAATAGGTTTTCAGCATTTCCTCCGATATCCATATCAGGGGCACTATGAACACCAATACGCCCTAAAATGAGTAGATAAGGATTCTCTTCTCTAGCATATTGAAGAACTTTCTCAAATACCTTTCCGTCCAGAAGACGAATGGTGCATTCCATTTCCTCTTCTTCACACACTTTCCGCGATATCTCAAGGTGAGCCTGATAAATTTTTGCCAAGCCTTTATCAATTATATCCTCATGGAGTTTTTCCTGTTGCTCAAACTTGAATACTTTAGAAGCCTCTCGAGATAACACACCAGTAAGACTATTGAACATTGCATAATGGAAGTAAGGATCAAATGTTGAAATTATTTCCAATGGACGATTTAATTTCTTGGCCATTTCAATCCCCGTCATCAAACCACCAAAAGAATGCCCGCTACCATCAACTGCAACAACTATCTTTCCACTAGATGCAACTTCATCATGAATTTCCGGGCAATGCTTTACAATAAGCATATCCTTTTGTGTTCTTCTAATCACCCGTTCTGCAACCGTGCCAATTAAGCTATCTTTAATAGCACCCAAACCCAATGCCCCCATTACGACCAAGTCATAGGGCGACTCTTTAATGTCCCTTACAAGTTCCGTCCAATTACGACCCTCTAAAGATTTTCCGACAAACGGTATATCCTTTTCCTCACATTTAGCTTTAGGAACATCCAGATAGGAATCACTTATTACCTCCATGCCCTTTGTGATTAATTGGTCATGGATGTTTCTTTGTTTTTCAAGTTCTTCTTCATCCTGATATTCTTCAGGAAGTCCACTTTCCATTTGCCTAAAGCGAACATCGTGCATTTTCGCTGCATACACATGGCTGGCAGTAATAATTGCGTCTGAATCCTGAGCTAACTCCATTGCCACATCGACACACGCGTTGGAGTAATCAGAGTTATCTACAGGTATATAAATGTTTTTAAACATGGGGCTCCCTTCCCATAGCCTGGGAAACAAAAGTTTTGGAAAAATAGGGGTATTTAATTAAAACGTAACCAAGAATTTAATAATTCTATATTTATGAAATAATATTTCAGCTCCATTTACTAACGCAAGGATTTTAGCAAATTTTCTCAACCTGTCAATAAGAAACGATGGAAGATAATATTGTAATAATGGGCTTTTCGGAATTTTTATAAAGGCCATAAATAATCTTTTACTATTAAGAAATTACAAAGAGCTGCGGCCTAATAATAAAAAACCAAAGAGGTTAAATTATTTATTAAGAAATTTAATCTAAAATATTGAATTTAAAACAAATTTATTATAAGAAAATTTGTTAAACTTGTTTTTGCCTGAAACCTATTTTTTAGATACAATGCCTCGCACAGGTAGTCGCATGCAAGAATTTCTTCCTACTGAGTAAAAATTGTAACCGCTAAAGAATACAAACTGAATTAAACATACCCTGTAAATTTGGACCTTACGCATTTGACAGTTTTAAGGAGAACTAATGCTATTCAATAACCAAGAGGAAATCAATCAAAGCTTAAAAGGTATTATAAATTGGGATAACGATGAACTAATTGTTAATGATGCAGATAAACTAAGAACAGATATTCTCGATCGATTAGTTCTTAATGCTGCTATCAATTCTTCTCCGGAAGTGAAAGGCTTAAGTCGTTATATTCTTAAATCAGTTGCCCTAGAGCTAGGAATTGTAACCTCTTCCATTCAGGGACTGTACGAAGCCCGCGGTCGAGGCGAAATCAAAGGTTTTACTGTTCCAGCTTTAAATATTCGTGGTTTACCTTACGAACTTTGCCGTGCCATTTTCCGCACTGCGATTAAAACTCAGGCGGGTGCTTTTATTTTTGAACTCGCTAAATCAGAAATGGGCTACACCTTACAAAAACCCCAAGAACTCTCTGCCATTATTCTTGGTGCAGCAATAAAGGAAGGTTATAAAGGTCCTGTTTTTATTCAAGGTGACCACTTTCAAGTCAATGCTAAAAACTACGCAAAAAACAAAGATAAGGAAATAGCGGAACTCAAAAAACTTATTGAAGATGGCATTGCCGGTGGGTTTTATAATATTGATATTGATACATCCACCCTTGTTGATTTGAGCAAAACCACTGTGGTAGAGCAACAACGTGCCAATTTTGAGGTAGGAGTTGAACTCACCAAATATGTCCGTGAATTAGAACCAGCCGGGATTACGATTTCAGTCGGCGGTGAAATAGGCGAAGTAGGAAAAGAAAACAGCAACGAACAAGAACTCCGCGCTTATCTAGATAATTTTAACGAACTATTAGAAAAAGAAAAGGCTGGCGCAACAGGAATCAGCAAAATTTCCATTCAAACAGGGACGTCTCACGGTGGCGTTCCACTGCCAGATGGAACTGTAGCCGAAGTTAATCTTGATTTTGATACCCTTGAAAATTTATCGAAGATTTCACGCGAAAGCTACGGGCTTGCCGGTGCTGTGCAACATGGAGCTTCTACCCTACCCTCAGATCTATTTCATAAGTTTCCGGAACTAGAAACCGCCGAAATTCATCTTGCTACAGATTTTCAAAATATGACCTACGGTAGCAGACTTTTCCCTGATGATTTTAAAGAAAAAATTTATACTCACCTTAGAAGTAAGTTTGCATCAGAAAAAAAAGATGGTGAAACAGATGAGCAATTTATTTATAAAACTAGAAAAAAGGGGTTTGGTGAATTCAAGTCTGAGTTCTGGTGTTTATCTAAAGAAATCCGCGAAGGAATTGGCCAAGAACTGGAAAGAAAAACCGATTTCCTTTTTGATAAACTAGCGGTAAAAAATACCCGCGCCGATGTGATAAAAACCGTACAGCAAACACCAGTTTATCCAGATTTGGCTGCAGAGGTCACGGCTTGCAACTAGCCGCGACAATCGCAGTCGAATGGCCGTGAACACGGATTTAATATAAGAAAAAATTTTACTGCTATAAAGGATTAGGTCTATAATCAAACTCATACATTTGATTACTATTTTTTCTGATAGCTTGCCCCGAAAACTTATTATTAGTAATTCCCTGTGTTTTTGAAAGATAGTCCAAGATTATTTTCCGGACCTCTTTATTTAGTTTCCATAACCCCTGCTCTTTTTGCATCCATGTTATCGTTTTATCCCACGCTTTGCGACTCATATGGTTTTCAACAATGATGTCGGCCGAATGGCAAACGGTACAATTTTTTACAACAAGTTCGACTCCCAACACTGGAGATAAACCATGGTAGTTGTTTTTTTCTTTTGCTAGAGCATTTAACCTTAAAAAGAATGCCACCACTACAATGGTTAGAACGAAAAAAAGTTTTTCTATTCTAAGCCTGTTTAAAATAAACATATTTTCTACTTTATACTAACTAACGTTGACCGCAATCCGATGCATTGCATTATTTAAATACCCTGAAGGGTTCCACCCCGGAACAACCATGGGTTGCATAACCCCCGAGCTATCTGTAGCCCTTGCCCAAACCTCATAATATCCTTGAACAGGAAATTGAAGAATTGCACTCCAATTTTGCCAGGCATAAGGATTAATAGGCTTTCTGAGGTTTGCCTTTTTCCAGGTTCGTCCAAAATCTATAGAAACATGAAGCTCTCGTACAGCCAAATCCCCAGCCCATGCGTGGCCTCTAATTTTAAGCTTGCTCTTCTGTTTAATCTCAATACCTGTTTTCGGATAAGTAATCAAAGATTTTACAGGCATTGATTCAATTATAGCCATATCTTTCAAGGGAACAGATGCGCCAGGCTTGACAGGATATTTGGGAATACGATAGCGATCCATTTTCATGCCATCGTGGATTCGATCTCGAATCAAAATTTTCTTCAACCATTTTGGTGAAGCAGAGCCGGGCCATCCAGGGCTTATTATTCTTAATGGGAAACCGTGTAATGCGGGAAGAGGTTCGCCGTTCATTTCCCAGACGATCAGGGTATGATCATCTAAAGCTTTAGAAATAGGTGTCCCGCGTGAAATAGAAACCTTCTCAGAATCTCCCGAAATATGAAGATCGGAACCATAGTAGCCTGTATAAATAGCCGAACTCTTAAGTTCTGCGGCTTTCAGGACATCGGCCAGTCGTACCCCTTTATATTTAGAACAACCAACCGCCCCAAATTTCCATTGGTTACCTTTTGCCGGGGGGTTATACCCTGCCCTTCCATTTCCCCCACACTCTATCTGCAAAGCATAGGTGTGATGCCTGAATCTACTTTTTAGGATTCCCAAACTTAGCTGTAATGGTTTATGTACTTCTCCCTCAACGGTTAACTTCCATTTATCGGCATCAATCCTTCCATTTGGAGGAAGGCCATTATTTCTAACAAAATGTTTTTCCTTCGGAGTGAATTCATCATCCAATAAGTGGGCGTAGGGTTCTAAATTAACGGGACGGTCATTTAATACAACCAATCCCTCTTTCCCCTCAATAATTAATTTGTTTTTAGTTTCTGCCAGAGCTAATGGAATGAATCCATCTGGCATATAACGAAAGAAAGGGATTTGCGAACCAATAGCTAGAGACATGGAAGCCAGACCGGTTTTTTTCAAAAATCCTCTTCTTGAAAAAGAGG